>CAIWIS010000096.1 GCA_903912795.1 uncultured Bacteroidales bacterium | reverse complement strand
TTGCCCCATGTATTTAGGTTACGAGGATAGCGAAAAATACGCCAAAAACAATCCTACAAAACCTTTAATTCAATGCGAATATGCCCATGCCATGGGTAATTCGATGGGTGGTTTCAAAGAATATTGGGATCTCGCACGGGCTAATCCAAGTTATCAAGGTGGTTTTATTTGGGATTTTGTTGACCAAGCGCAACACCTAAACAAAGCGGGTGTTAATGTATATGGATATGCTGGCGATTATAATAAATACGATAGCAGGGAAGACCAAAATTTTTGCAACAATGGAATTATTAGTCCCGACCGCAATTATAATCCACACGCTTACGAAGTACAATATTTCTACCAAAGTATCTGGACTACCCCGGTAGATTTGCAAAAAGGAATTGTGGAGGTTTACAACGAAAACTTTTTCCGCAGCCTCGATAATCAGTTTATGGAATGGCAAGTGTTGGCCGATGGAAAAGTAATAGAATCGGGTGTAATAAGTGATTTAAAAGTAGCTTCGCAACAAAAAGCACAAATAAAGTTGGCTTACTCGGTTCAAAACCTACCTAAAGACAAAGAGTTATTGCTAAATGTGGCATTCAAACTGAAAAAGGCCGAACAATTATTATCAGCTGGTTTTACAGTAGCAACCAATCAGTTGGTTATCAATGCATACTCTCCAAAAGCAATGGAAGTAGCAAACCAAAAGTCGGATATGAACACATCTGTGGTTTTACCCGAAATTCAAAACAGTAATCAGAAATGTACGGTAATAAAAGGAGCTGATTTCCAAATTGATTTTAACAAAAAAACCGGATATATTGAGAAGTATTGTGTTGGTGGTGTTGAACTTATGACGTCAGATGCTGCTTTAAGTCCAAACTTTTGGCGTGCCCCAACCGACAATGATATGGGTGCAAGTTTGCAGATGAAATTTCAGGTTTGGCGCAATCCGGTTATCACACTTAAAAGCCTACAAGCAAACAAAGTGAATGAGCTGATAGAAGTAAAAGCTGAATACGAAATGAAAGATGTTTCGGCAAAACTCAGTATCAATTATGTGATTAACAACGAGGGAACAGTGAAAGTAACTCAAAAATTAATAGCTGATAAAGAAGCAAAAGTATCGCAAATGTTCCGTTTCGGTATGCAAATGCAAATGCCAAAATCGTTTGAACAAATTCGTTTTTATGGTCGCGGCCCAGCTGAAAATTATATCGACCGTAATAATTCTACTTTCTTAGGCATTTACAATCAAACAGTTAAAGGACAGTTTTACCCTTATGTTCGTCCGCAGGAAACCGGAACTAAAACCGATGTCCGCTGGTGGAAACAACAGAATGTGGCTGGTAAAGGATTGGAATTTGTTGCCGAAGCACCATTTTCAATTTCGGCTTTAAATTACAGCATTGCTTCGTTGGACGATGGCAATGAAAAAGACCAACGCCATTCGCCTGAAGTGCCCGAAGCTAATTTTACCAATATCTGTATCGATAAAGTACAAATGGGATTGGGATGCGTAAATAGCTGGGGAGCATGGCCACGTGGCGAATACCAAATAAAATATCAAGATTACGAATTTACGTTTGTAATGAAACCAATAAAATAAATATATCCCTATTTCCTCCCGCTTTTGGCAGGAGGAAATAGGGGTTTTTTTATAATTATTTTATGGGAACCAAAGACTCTGAAATTTTTAGAACCTCAGTTACAATGAATACGTCAGTTTGGTGGATACACCTTGTGGCTTGTGCTTTTTTTAATTACTATAGGTTTTTATGCCTTTGATAACACCCGATATAGCAGAATAAACAATATAAAAAGGATAAACAACCGCCGACGATAGAAGCGATATAGCGGTTATTTTTTGTCCGAAAAATGGAGCTGTTTGCTTTAAGAAAATGAAATCAATAACTAATTTTGAGATAAAAACGATACCCAGATAAATAAGGTAATTGATTGAAATGAAGCTTGCTATGAGTAATGTAATTTGGAGTAGTGAAGTGCCTAAAATAATTATTGCCACTAATATTGTAGCAAAATCGGTATACATTGGTGCTTTGGATGCCCAACGTTTGCGTTGATTTACAAATGAATGAATGGTTTCGCAGGGCTTTGTTGTAACGAGCGCATTTTTAGATTTCAAAAATTCAATTTCCCCCTTTTGTTTTTTAACGGCATGCAATAAAAAAACATCATCGCCCGATGCCGATTTATCGTGTAAATTAGAATAATTACTTAGCCATACTCTACGTTTAAAAGCTAAATTTGCTCCATTACACATTATTGGTTTTCCTGCTCCTGCTGCCCCCGCACCTGAACTTACAAGCGAATGAAATTCAAGCTGTTGCATTTTTTCGAAATAATTATTGGCTGGATAAATAGCTACCGGACCAATAATTAAATCAGCATTTGTTTCCTCGTAAAATTGAGCTACAGTTTCGAGCCATAGTGGAGTGGGAGTACAGTCGGCATCAGTTGTGATTATCAATTCGTTAGTTGCACTCTCAATACCAATTTTTAGTGCTTTCTTTTTTCCATGATCTTCCGATTTTAAAACGAGTACGTTGTCAACTTTTTTAGCCCATTGCTCCATGATTTGAAAGGTTGCATCGGAGGAATGATCATCAACTAAAATAAGTTGGTATCCGGTAAGACTTTGATTTCTGAAAGCTTGCAATAGATGTGGCAAGTTGGCTGCTTCATTTCTACAAGCTACAATTACGCTAATATTGTTTAATATTGATTTTTTGGGAATAGGTTCAAAAGTGATAATTCGCTTCCAACCTATCAAAAAAACCAGAACCAAAGTAACATAAATGGCTGAAATAAAAATACTTGTATCAATCATTTGGCCAATACGTTAAAATAAATAATTTAAGCCGATATACATACCAGAATTTCCATCTTGTTTATTAAAAGCCTTTCCATAATCAGCCGAAATTATAAAATTCTCATTCCAACCAATTTTTAGACCAATACCTGCTGCTGAGTGTAATTTGCCTGATTCATAGCTATTTAAAAATAATTCGGTTTTTTGAGTTGAAGTCAAATTGCCTGCTATTTCAATAGGTTTAAGAATCATTCCAGAATCAAAGAA
>CAIWIS010000095.1 GCA_903912795.1 uncultured Bacteroidales bacterium | reverse complement strand
ACAGCTAAACAGTTTTCTGGCTCAATTAATAAGTCCGTGTCATATAATTGTTTATCTCCTCCGAGGGCTAATCGAAAGCAAACAATAGAAGTTAAATTTGTCGGATTATTGAGAGCAATTGCTGATAGTCTTTTACCCACTGGCTCTTTGTTTGTTGGATGAATATCAGCCTTTTCGCCCAAGTCAATTGTTACAGCCATACCCGTATTTTTTACATTCTTACAAGTTAGTAATTGCGCTTCGCGAAGTTCCGGCCAAATGGCTCTCTTTTCGGCATCAGCATTGGCATACGAAGGCAATTGCACAAATAAAAAAGGCATGTTTGGATTTTTGAAATCGGTGCGCCATTGTTCAATCATTGTTGGGAATAAACTTCTGTATAGAAAAGCTCTACTTGAATTATGCTCGCCTTGATACCATATAGTTCCTTTCACTGTATATGGCATAATTCGTTTCAACATTGTATTGTACAATCCAGCAGGACGATTGTAATTCTGTTCGCCCATAGGTTCGCTCGGTTTACGCAAACCAGTTTTGCCTGCTTTTACTGAATCGCTGTATGCTTTTGAATCGGATTCATATTTTTTTACTTTAGCAATATAATCTTCATTACTTAAAGCAGCTATGTATTTTTCGTAATTCACCACATAACCTGCCAATTCAGGTTTATTGAGTAATGACTCACGACTTGTCCAAGTATCGGCACCAGAACCACCTTTATAACAGCAAATTAATCCAATAGGCACATTTTTTTTTGCTTGTAATTCTTTGGCAAAATAATACGCAACAGCCGAAATTGTTGCTACATTTTCGGTTGTTGCTGTACGCCAATTTATATCACCTCGCTTTTTATCACCTTCAAAAGCTTTATATGGCACCATTACAAAACGTATATTTTTATTAGTAGCACTTGCAATTTCATTTCTTCCATTGTCGGCGTTTTGCAACATAAATGCCATATTTGATTGGCCACCAGCTATCCACACCTCGCCAACATATACATCATTGAGTTTTAGTGTGTCTGTTATTGAATAACACTTCAAACTATAAGGTCCGCCTGCTTTCAGGTTTTTGAGAGTAATTGTCCAATTTCCGTTTGCGTTGGCTGTTGTTTTATAAACTTTGTCCTGTATTTTTATTGCCACTTCTTTTGTTGGTGTAGCATTTCCCCAAACAAGAACTTTTGAGTTTTGCTGAAGCACCATACCATCATTAAAAATCTCATTTAGAGATAGTTTCTGCGAAAAAGCAATTTGTGTCACTATGCTAAATAGAAACAATAATTTAAATTTACTCATTGTAAAATATTTTTTGAGGGTTTGAATATCTAGTATTTTATAATATTACTTTTGGTCAACCAATTTTAATTGGTCGACCAAAAGTAATGCATGTTTATGAAATAAAAAAATTATTTGGTGGTTTTTTCAAGAAATATGTTGTAGAACATAATATTGGTCGACCAAAATATATCAATTTTATAATTAATCGAATTTATTAATGATTTTGAAGCAATTTATTTTGGTCGATATATTCCTTTGGAGTAATTCCATATTGCTTTTTAAAACTAGTAGTAAAATAAGCTGGACTATTAAAACCAGTTTCGTAGGCAGTTTCAGCAATGGATAAGTCACTTTCGATAAGCATGCGTTTTGCTGTAAGTAAACGGATATTTATAATTAAATCAATGGTTGAAAGATTGGTAAGCGATTTGACTTTGCGATACAAGTTTGTGCGACTCATACCTAACTCACTTGCTATGAAATCGATATCGAGTTCTTGATTGGCAAAGTTATTTTGAATTATTTCATTAATTCGGGTCATAAATCGCTCATCCGATGATACAACTTCGATACCCAAACTTTCGAGCGAGAATTTTTTGCTATAAATATTTTTAAGCCGTTCTCTGTTTTGTAATAAAGTATTGATTTTCAACAACAAATTGGATGTTCGAAAAGGTTTAGTAAGATATTCATCGGCACCGGCATTAAATCCTTCCTGAATTTGCATGGACAATGCTCTGGAAGTAATCAGGATAATTGGAATATGCCCTGTTTTAATATTCGATTTGAGTTTTTT
>CAIWIS010000094.1 GCA_903912795.1 uncultured Bacteroidales bacterium | reverse complement strand
CTGCACTTTGATTTTTTGTATTACTCTCAGTCACTATTGATTTTTCTCGTTTTATTCCGGCAATTGCCAAAACTACTATCCCTGCTATCATCACCATAACTGCAACCAATAAGGTTAAACCGGCAGGTTGAAGTAGCTTTTCGGGAATGTACAGGAAGATTGGGAGAATTGCTCCAATGGCATTGTTTAGGCCGAGTACAATGGCTGTTCCCATGGCCAGTCCAACCATTTTCAGACCGATACCATAGCCCACGTTTGCCACACCCCATCCGGCACCAAACAGAAAAACGGCAAGCATAACCCCTGTGGGTGTTTGGGTATAGACTGAAAGTAGATTGGGAATGGTCAATAAAGCCATCAGCAAAGGCAAAACAACTGTTGCCCAAAGAGAAAACATGATCCAGTTGTGTTCCCATTGCCAGATTTTCACTTTTTTCATCGGAAGGGCAAACGAGCCAAGAAGAATACCTGCCACCATTCCAAGAAAAATACCAGTTGTTACGTTAGTTGTTTCCATTTACATTTTATTAGTTTCAATTGTTTTTGTTTCGAAAGTGATTTTTCAATACTCAGATAACTTACAAGTAATAGATTATTAGCGATTTATTAAGAAATAACCAGCTATTCTTCCAAATTATTTCTTTATAATGGATAATTGATATAAAGCCGATTTTGCTTGAGGCAAAGTGATAGTCCATTTTTTACCGATACTACTTTTGTCATCACTTCCCCATTTGTTAACCGAATTTAATTTATGCCCTATAAACCATGAATCAGGTAAATTTAAATCTGATTCAAAAGTCAGATCGGATGAATGGTTAATACCCTCCTCAAGGTTCGCAGCCATTATATTAATTTTGTTGTCTTTAAGCTTCCATGCCATAACATTAAGCGGTTTAAAAGGAGAAATCTTTTGGGCACAAAACAAGTCGGCATCCTTCAGTAAATAATTTAACCCTCTGGATGTGAGCATATAAGGATAAATGCTGCCAAATACAGAATCCATCGGAATATTTCCATTCAATTGAAATTCGGTCATATCTAAGTTTACCGACATCTCTGCAGGATCCCAGAACAGCAGTTTTTTGCCTGCTGTGGTATTAATTGCCAGGGCCGGACTGTTATTTACCTGATATAATACCTGCCAGTTGGGGGTAAATGAATTGTTAGTAAAGGGCTGATAAAGTTTAAACTTTTGTGGCACATCGGCAGTCAGAGCGGGTAAACCCTGTGCTTTCGATGCTTCCTTAACTACAACACCTAACTTCTGATCTTTCGTTTCAATACCAATTACTTTGGCAATTTCTGGATCGATCCCACCTGCAGGACTGCCAAAAATTGCAACCGGTTTTCCGGAGTGGATAAGGCCTAAAACATTTGCCTTTTCAGATGTGCGTAAATGGTTTGGCGTTTGAAATATAAACATATCACTTGAAACCTTTGGCAAATATTCCGTACGTGTTATTGATAGTATGGGCACCGACCATTTCATTACAGCGGCAGCCTGCTCATCAATCCATTCCTTAATGGTTTCTTCGGGTTTATTGTTTGTCTGCCACTCCATTGCACCCCTTGAGTACACCAAGG
>CAIWIS010000093.1 GCA_903912795.1 uncultured Bacteroidales bacterium | reverse complement strand
GATTGTAAATGACCTGTCCGCTTGTATTGTGAATTTTTACAACTGAATTTGTTGTTGCAAGGGTTGAGAATTTCAATTGTAACTCGTTTTCATTTTTTGAAAAATAAACCCAGTCGTTTTTTTTGACTGACTTTATTCCGGTTGTGTCTGTGATTTGCTTTATACCAAAATAAATCGACTCCCCATTTTTAAAAGAAACCGTAACCTGCGTTTGACCGCCCGAAGGTGCCGAAAACACAACACCATTTACTGTACTTAACGGTAACCAATCGCCCACTAAAGTCAATGTGGTTTGACTTGGCGAAGCCACCCAACCATAAGTTGCATCGGTAACGGGTTTCAGATTTGGATTGCAAATAGCAAAATAATGCCGGTTCGTTTCCACATCCAGTTTGTCCAACAATAAATTTTCGGCTGTATTGGTCTTTACAATACCAAAACTCAAATTGCTGGCTGCACCAAAAAAGCTGTATGCCGTAATATTCAGTGGCTTATAAGTAAGCGCATGAACCGAACTGCTTTGTGCCTGGATCTGATAAATACTTCCACCGCCATTAGCCATTTGCGAAGCGAGTTCCTGCATCGAAGCCGTGTTGGTAGCCGGTACAGCAACGAACGAATAGCTTTTGCCCGAAGGTTTTACACCGTGATTCAAATAGGCTTTTACGGCCGGAAGCGTTGTGGTTGGAGCAGCATAATCGGCTCCTGTATAGTTTGGTGTTGATTGATTATCAAATTTAATATTCAGTGCATCGTTTCCTTTCGGTACAAAATAACCTGTTCCCTGCGGTGTTATCATCCAGTTGTCCGACGCAGTGGATAATGTGGCGTTGTATGGTTGCGTTACTGTATTTCCGTTGACCACAGTGCTGCCTATCGTTGCCGGATTCAGACACTGAAAGAGGTTGGTTGCCGTAATCATAGATGTGCTATACGTTCCCGACGAACCAATGGAACTTCCCAAACTGAATATCATATTATCGATAGCATACATCGATTTTTTATAAACTAAGTTGGTAGCTGTATAGGCAGAACTACTCCAGGTATCCAACTGATCGAAGTCGGCTGCAAACAAGCCGCAATCGCCAAACGACAAGGCTCCTGCAAAGTTTTTTGTTTTCGTTTTCTGATCAAAACGTCCGTTTGGCGATTTGTAAGGCATCATTTCCTGCCAACTAGTGTAATGAACTGTGGTAGCTCCGGGCACCACATTCCAATCCCAACCACCGCTGCCATTGCTCGACGAGGGATAACCATTACTTGTTAGCGAGCCACCATAAAGTATTTCCAATGAGCCATTTGCCTGATAACGCCCGAAACGATTTTGATCGTCGTAAATTTCGGCACCGAAAAAATTCTTGGTTGACGAGCGCATAGAAGCTACCCAGTTGGCTTTGCGGAAAATGCCCAGCGGACTGTAATTGAACTGATAAAAACCTTCGTAAGGTTGAGCCGGAGCGTTGTATTTTGTTGTTTTGAAAAAATAATTATACGCCGCTGCCACTTCATTGTCCATAGAACCAAGGCAATCGGTACCAATGGAAACCAAGTAATCAAAATAAGTTTTGGAGAACTGAACCACCGTATCGAACGGTTTACGACCGCAAAGCGAATTGGCAAAATAACGATTATCACCCGTATCCTGCGTCCCCATTATGTAAACCGAAATAATTGCTTTTTTAAATCGCTGATAGGCATCCGCCGAAATGCGAAACGATGTACCTTTCATGTAATAAATATGTTGCACCCATGTTTTGTAGGCATACATATAATTGTTGTAATGTGTAGCATGGTGAAACCCTGTACCGTCGGGTTTGAAAATATCTTCTCCGCCCGGCACATACTCCGTATTGCGGTCCAGATAGCGTTTAAATGCTTTCAGTTCGCGCACAGCCACTGCATTGTCCGGTTGGTTAAGCGCAACGCCCAACATGTGTGGCAAAAACAAATATATAATGTCCGAAACAAGTTTCGAAAGGTAGATTTCTTGCGGATAATACAT
>CAIWIS010000092.1 GCA_903912795.1 uncultured Bacteroidales bacterium | reverse complement strand
GTTTTGGGTTATTTACGGGCATGTCGGTCAGTCGAAAAGAAATTGTTGCCCCTAATCCTAAAGGGGAATAAAGAAAGAAAATTAAGGCAATTTATCAGGGTTCCTACTTGTATGAAAACAAGAAAGCACTCGAACTGTAGTAATTGATTCATCAATTACAAAGTAAAGTGAATATGGATATTTATTAATACTAACAGCCCTGATATTTTTATAAATTACTTGAAAATGTGGATTTAAAGAAAGGATTCTGTATGTTTCGGAAAGTGCTACTATAAAATTGTTTGCAACGGTTTTATTTTTTTCAAAATAAAAATCATAAGACTCTTCAATTTCATTCTGAGCTCTTGGTGATACGCTGATTTTATAGTTCATTTCTTCTTTTTAATCGTTCAATGGATTCGAAAGATGAGATATAATCAGCATCGCTTTCGTTTAGGCGATTGTCCAATATATTTTTTTGTTCATTGGTCAAACTGTAAAACAACGAGTTATCTTCTTCTACAATAATAGTCACAGGTTTGGCTTTATAGGTAGAACGAATTTTGTCAAGCATTTCGGTTGTAATATCCTGAGCTGAGTTGAAGTGAAAACTTGTTTGCATATTCTCTTTTTATTACGAATTATTTCTGGTTACAAATGTATGATTTTTTATTGAAATAGTAAACTATGATTCTTAAAATGAAGTTTTTTTTACCAACTTTCTGGTGCGTTTTCTTAGCATTTTGTATAACAAACAATACTTTGTCGGCAGCTACAATTCAACTTTCGGGCTTTGTGCGCGATGCACAAACGGGCGAAGTGCTAATTGGCGCCAATATACTGGATAAATCGCATAATATCGGAACGAGTGCTGATAACCGAGGTTATTTCAATCTGAAAGTAACAACTCCATGCTCAATCACTGTTTCGTTTATCGGTTACAAAGCGCAGCAATTGCAATTAAATAATACCAACGATAGCTTAATAAGCGTAAAATTGTACGCCGAAAACAACTTGGCGGAAGTGACTGTAACCGCCACTCGCGAAAAAAACTACGAAGTTACCCGCCTATCAGCCAAAGAATTAATTCAAATACCAGCCATTGGAGGCAAGCCCGATGTAATAAAAGCCTTGCAGTTGCTCCCCGGAGTGCTTATGCAAAGCGAAGGTATGAGCTTGATGATGGTGCGTGGCGGCGAACCCGGACAAAACCAGTATTTACTTGATAATGTGCCGCTTACATATATAAATCATTTAGGCGGATTGTTTTCTGTTTTTAATCCCGATATGATTAATTCGATAGATTTCTATAAAGGAAATTTCCCGGCAAGGCAAGGTGGTAAATTATCGTCGATTGTGGATATAACACAACGCGAAGGCGATGTATCCAAACATCAAGGTTCGTTTAGTTTGGGAGTAACCGATGCAGCATTTACCTTTGAAGGTCCGCTGGCCAATAAAAAAATGAGTTATATTGTAACTGCTCGTAAAACACTGATTGATGCGTTTATTGCATCTGCAAGTACCATATCGAGTGGCAACTACGCCATTGTAGCGTATGGTTTTCATGATTTAAATGCCAAACTAACCTGGAAACCGAATGAACGAGATAACTTAGCATTCAATCTCTATCAAGGCGACGATTACTTGAACTTTTGGACCAAACCGTGGAAAATGAAAAACGACGAACGTAGTCACATTAATCAGCAATGGGGCAATTGGTTGGTTTCGGGACGTTGGAATCGTGTGTTCAGTTCCAAACTCTATGCCGAAAATATCCTTTCGTACAGCCGATACCGCAATAAATCGGGACAGAAGTATAGTTATAAAGAGGAGGTACAGTCACAGGAACAGGTAAAGGTAGTGGAGAAAACAATAGAAACACTGAATCGTTCATCAGTCAACGACTTTTCGTTTCGGTCAGCGTGGAAGTATTCGCTCTCTTCGAACTGGAATATGGAGTTTGGCGCACATGCCGGCTATTTGGTTTACGAGCCGAATTACAATTATTTGTCTACCTCAACCACACCTGTACATGGCGATAAATACAACTCAATAGAATCGGATATTTTTATTGATAATAAAATAAAGCTATTATCAAACCTACAATTACAACCATCGTTGCGCATAACAAACTTCTCAAACAATGGCGAAAACTTTTTTGAACTCGAACCGCGTGTCAATTTGTCGTACAAGTTAACCGACAATCACAGTCTGAATCTGAACTATAT
>CAIWIS010000091.1 GCA_903912795.1 uncultured Bacteroidales bacterium | reverse complement strand
TTTGTGAAAAAGTTAGTTTTTCGAGCTTCATAAGAACTTTAAAGAAAAATAATGCTATTCCAATAATATTTGATGATACTTTATCTATTAAGTATTCAATTTTCTGATTTTAAATAATAATTAAATTCATTGCCAAAAGTATCTGCAATCAATTAATGAATGATTAACGAAAGATTAATTTAGCATATTTTGCAAAAATATTTCAAAATAAAAATGCAATTAATTCTTTTTGATTCGTGCTTCTTTGTAATCCCAACCTTTCATTTTACATACAGCTACAGCATGCGAATCCCAAGTTGGTTCTTCGGGGTTATGGCCGCCAGGGAAACAATCGATGGCTAAGTACTTCAACGAATCAGTTCCTTCGCAAAAAGTTTGGTGATAACAATTTCGTGGAACATGTACAAAGTCTTTTGGATTCACAATAAAGCTCTCTTTTTTTCCGCCACGTTCCAAATCCAAGCGACCTTTTCCCGACAGGATATAAAATATTTGCTCGGTATCGTCGTGCACATGTCGGTGTGTAAATTTGTTGGGTGCCACTTGTACAATAAATGCTTCGCAAGTTTCAGCATTTGCACGGTCCATCACCAACAAATTGTCGTGCGTTGGGAAATAATACCCTTCGGTTACACTATCGGCAATACTGTACACTACTTTAGTGGTGAGCGGACTAACTGACGATACTAAGATGTTTTTTACATTTTCTTTGCTGGCAAACAAGCTATATGCTGCTACTGTCAACAATACACCCACTATAAAGGTGCTTACGGATATTAACACTGTTCTTTTCATGCTATTTTATATTAAATGTTTTTTATTGATTTCTTGAAAATTAAATATCATAACTCATTACTCGAAATTCATAATTTTCAATATTATTTAAAGCGCTGATTTTTCTAATTCCACGGTATATGGCGTTTTAGTTTTTATCATCCAGTTTTTGAGGGTTTGTTTAAGCTCAGTTGCTACATCTGTATACTTTGCTTTATCAGGATTAGAGCCAATAAGATTGTTCATTTCCAATGGGTCTGACTTTAAATTATAAAGCGCATTGATGTTTTTTTGCCTCTTCTCTCCCATTTGTAAATACACAATCATTTTCCAATCGCCTTTGCGTATCATAAATGGGCCACCATTGTTTATTGCTCCCCATGTTGAAACAGCATAATCTATCGCATCTTTTTTGCCATTTATCAAATTTCGTAAGCTACGACCATCATTTACTGGAATTTTCATGCCCGTATAATCCATAATTGTGGCAAAAATATCGTGGTGCGAAACTGCTGTATCCACTTTTTTGCCAGCTGGAATTACTTTTGGATAACGAATTAATAAAGGAATGTGAACAGAACCTTCGTACATTTTATTTTTACTCACCAAACCATGATCGCCAAGCATTTCGCCATGATCGCTCACAAAAACAACAATTGTATTTTCGGCAATACCTTTACTATCTAATTCATCGAGCAATTTACCTACCCAATCATCAACCTGAGTTACCATGGCATAATACACCCATTTAAGCTGCTTGGCCATTTCAGGGTTTTTAAACCGAGTATCAGCAACCTGACTACTTTGAGTGTATGGTGCATTTTTTAACTCATCATTTATACTTAATGGCAGTTCCATTTTTTCAACATCGTACATGTCGGCATATTCTTTAGGTGCAATAAATGGAGGATGAGGAGGCCCAAACGAACATGTTAAAGAGAAAGCCTGATTTGCTGGTATTGCTTTGAGTGCTGTCAGTGCTTCGTGTCCTTCAAAAGCAGTTAATGATGCATCGGCTTGTGAGTGGAATATTCCAATGTTGTTTGCTTGCGAATCACCATTACTTTTTGACGGTTTACCGTTTGCTTCAAACTGTTGAATAGTTCCATACCTACCATCAACTTGCAGAGCAACATAAGGCCGAAGGCTCATAAAATCAATCAATTCGTTTGCATTTGGCTTGCGTGCAGAACCAAACTTTTCAGTTAAATATGCCCTGAATGCATCCACATTTGACTGTACATTTTTGGCATGCTTGTCTTTATTGGTTGTTTTTACCTCGTTCTTGTATTTAGTAGCAAACTGATAAGGAGCATGCCATTTACCATAATACTCAGTATGATAGCCATTTTCGGCTAAAACTTGGTCGAAAGTAGGATGTTTTGGCACACTATCACTTTCAACGTCATTATTATTCAAAACTTTATTATTGAATATGGTGCGACCTGTAAGTATGGCAGTACGTGCAGGCACCGAAACCGGACAAGCCGAATAAGCATTCGTAAACTGAACACCTTCACGGGCTATTCTGTCCATATTGGGAGTTTTAATTCCCAAATTTCCAGCACAACGCATGGCATCCCATCGTTGTTGGTCGGTCATAATAAATAGAACATTTGGACGCTTGGTTTTCTGCTGAGCATAAACGGTTTGGGACAAGCCCAACACGAATAAAGCAAAAGTGTAGGAAGTATTTGTGATTCTCATTTCAATTAGATGTAAATGTTTCAAGTTAGATTGATGACCTAACATGATACAAAAATATCTAATCGAGATTAATTAAAACTTAATAAAAGATTAATTTCAAGGCATTAATAGCGGAATACTAGAAAAAGTTTCATTGTTTTGTAAAACTTTCAAAAGAACACTCAAATTCTTCGTTTAGTAGCATTTTATATTCTTTACAGAACGAATTGAACACGTCTATAGCAATTTTTATTCTACCCAATTTAATGAGCGATTTACATTTTAGTTTAATGGCGTCTTCATTCAGCGTATCCAGCACCAATATGGTATCGGCAATCAATATAAGTAACTTAGGATTATCAGCGAGGTTTTTATTTTCCTTAATTGATAATAGGGCATCAATCACTAAGTTGGAATAATCGGACTTAAAATTATCCAACCAATCCTCCTGAATATTTGGCAATAATTCGCCAACCGAAATAATTTGCAACAAATTCACTAGGTTTTCGATCG
>CAIWIS010000090.1 GCA_903912795.1 uncultured Bacteroidales bacterium | reverse complement strand
TCCGCCGCGAAGCAGGTTCGTATGGCAAGGACGTACGTGGGTTAAACCGTTTACATCAGTTCGATAAGGTGGAAATTGTGCAAATTCAACACCCTGAAAAATCGTATGAAACACTGACCGAAATGGTTAATTACGTACAATCGTTGGTCGAAAAATTGGAATTGCCTTGGCGTATTTTACGACTTTGTGGTGGCGATATGAGTTTTACATCAGCATTGACTTTCGACTTTGAAGTGTATTCTACAGCCCAAGAGCGTTGGTTAGAGGTTAGCTCCGTATCCAATTTCGAAAGTTATCAGGCTAATAGACTAAAATGTAGGTTTAAAGGTGCTGATAAGAAAACGCAATTGGCACATACTTTAAATGGTAGTGCTATGGCCTTGCCACGCATTGTAGCTGCATTACTCGAAAACAATCAAACGCCCGAAGGTATACGTATTCCTAAAGCATTAATTCCGTATACTGGGTTCGATCTTATTTCGTAAGATTTTTTTTTCTGAACCTGCCAGTCTGCCACTGGCAGGTTCAATATTTTCTCACATCATCCGGCAAATTTTGTAATAAATGGAATTTTGCGTAATAGAAAAATAACGCATATTGATGTTGTCAGCGTGAGTGTCACCACTAACGGAATGGAAATCAAAGGATGTGCCATTGTCCAGAAAATGCCAATTCGGTAAAATAGACTAATGATCATTATATGAACAAGATAGATTCCAAAACTGTAATTGCTGATTAATTGCATTATCGTTTTGAGAATGTGATTTTTAATCTCGTAGTTTTTGAATATATAAAAAATGGCAATGGTTTGAATTAATGCAAAAGCTTGGAATGTGCCCATAGCTGTGAGTGTTTGTTTTCCATTATTTACACTCAATATGTAAGTTGTAATAATTGCCAAAATTACAGTTGCACTATAAACGGCAAATGAAGTTGACCTTTTTGGTGAAAATGTTGGGTTTGCTGTGTATAATAAATAGCCCAACAGCAAATAACCTATATGGAGCGAATAGTTGAAAATTCGCTGAAATAGTATGCTCTCGATTGTTATTTTGATTATGCCAATGCTTTGTAATGTGTTAAATATTAGCCATAAAGCTACGAATACGACAATTGATTTTCTGTTTGTCCTTCGAAGTATCCTGGCAATAAATGGAATAAAAAGATACAAAAGCAAAATCATAAATACAAACCAAAGATGTACAGATACTAATTCGCGAGAGAAAAGTTTAAAGGCCCATGTTTTAACTGCATCAAAATCATGAGGGCGTTCCCAGGCGCGAAGCATAAGCCAACGAAAAACCCAATATGCTGGTAGCCAAAACAAAAAAGGAACAAATACTTTTGTAAATCGTTTCTTGTAAAAAATTAGATAGCTTTCATTTTTTGTAAGTAATGTTGCGCCGCTTATAACCAGGAAAATGGGAATTACAAACCGTATTAAATTGTTTATTATCAATCCTATAGTCCAGAACTCCATATTCTTCCCAAAATTCATATTCATTACCGGAGTATTAACATGAATGGTGATAACTGCTAAAGTGGCTAAAGCACGTAATGTGTCAAAATACTGTATGTTTTTTACTTCAGAATTCATTTTTTAATATTGCTTCGGCAATAATCAAATCATAAGGAGTTGTAATTTTAATATTTTCGCGATTACCATCAACTAAATGAATTTTCGCATTCGGATCATTAGTGGCAAAGTAGGATTCAACAACAGAAGCATCGTCGGTAAAAAATGATGAATAATCTTGAGTGTACGCGGCTTTGAGTGTTTTCGATTCGAAAACTTGTGGAGTTTGTATTAATCTGTATTTTGATCTATCCACGGCGGTGTTGTTGTCTAAAGTCAATTCGCGAATACTCTCAACACATTCGGTTGTGGGTATAGCATTTCCAAGTTGCATGGCAGTGTCAAAGCATTTTTGAATTGTGTTTTGACTTACCAATGGTCTTACTCCATCGTGTATGGCTATTAAGTCGGCATCATCAACCGTTTTCAATCCATTTAGTACGGATTGAAAGCGGTTTTCGCCTCCAAAAACCAATTGATGATTGATAGCAAATTGGTGTTTTAAGCAAAGTCTTTTCCAAAAATCATGTTGCGTAGCTGGGATAACCAAAATTATTCTCATGGTTGGGTCGAAGCTATAAAATGCTTCAATGGTATGCATTAAAATTGGTTTCGAACTGAGTTCGATAAACTGTTTCGGAATTTCAGCATT
Source organism: uncultured Bacteroidales bacterium (assembly GCA_903912795.1). Lineage (GTDB taxonomy): Bacteria > Bacteroidota > Bacteroidia > Bacteroidales > Paludibacteraceae > Paludibacter. The sequence goes on along the minus strand of CAIWIS010000090.1, from coordinate 11,986 downwards.
CATGCGCATTCCAGAGCCCCCAGCCACTATAATTGTTGTTTTTTTTAGAGTCATGCCATTAAGTTTGTAAGGCAAAGATAAGCAATTAGTGTAAATAATAAAAGCTAATTACTATTGAGTTTTTTTTGATGTGATTTTATCCTAAAATTATGTGTTTTTTTTATGAAAAACACTTGTGTAATTCAATAAAAAGAAGTAATTTAGTGCGATTTTTTTGATAGTATTTAAATTAAGTTAGATGATTGAACAAGACAGAATTATTCAGGTAAATATCGACGAAGAAATGAAATCTTCGTACATCGACTATTCCATGTCGGTGATTGTTTCGCGTGCATTGCCCGATGTGCGTGATGGTTTTAAACCCGTACACCGCCGTGTGCTTTTTGGTATGAATGAATTGGGCAATAACTCCGATAAACCTTATAAAAAGTCGGCTAGGATTGTGGGTGAAGTAATGGGTAAATATCACCCTCATGGTGATTCGTCTATTTATGGAACCTTGGTGCGTATGGCTCAACATTGGTCAATGCGTTATCCATTGGTTGATGGTCAGGGTAACTTTGGATCGGTTGATGGTGATAGTCCTGCAGCAATGCGTTATACCGAAGCGCGTTTGCGTAAACTGTCCGAAGATATGTTGATTGACATTAATAAAGATACTGTTGATTTTCAACTTAACTTCGACGATACACTTAAAGAGCCCGTAGTGCTACCAACTCGTATACCAAACTTATTGGTAAATGGTGCTTCGGGTATTGCAGTTGGTATGGCTACCAATATGGCTCCTCACAACTTAACTGAAGTTGTTGATGCTACTGTAGCTTATATCGAAAATAAAGATATTGAAATAGCGGAACTAATTAAATATATCAAAGCGCCGGATTTTCCAACGGGTGGTATTATTTATGGCTATAATGGTGTAAAAGAAGCATTCGAAACTGGTCGCGGTCGTGTGGTTGTTCGTTCAAAAGTGGAAATTGAAACCGATGCTCAGGGGCGTGAAAAGATAATTGTAAACGAAATTCCATATATGGTCAACAAGGTGGAACTGATAAAAGCAGTTGTAGCCCTTGTTGAGGATAAGAGAATTGAAGGTATTGCACACATCAACGATGAATCGGACCGTGAAGGTATGCGCATTGTAATTGATATTAAACGCGATGCCAATTCAAATGTTGTTTTGAATAAGTTGTTTAAAATGACAGCTTTGCAATCATCATTTAGCGTTAACAATATTGCCTTGGTTCACGGCCGTCCACGCATGTTGAATCTGAAAGATTTAATTCATTATTTTGTGGAACATCGCCACGAAGTGGTAATTCGTCGTACACAATACGAACTAGCCGAAGCCGAAAAACGTGCTCATTTACTCGAAGGGTTTATGATTGCCTTGGATAATCTGGACGAAGTAATTCAGACTATTCGTGATTCTAAAACACCCGAAGAAGCACGTAATCGTTTAATGGAACGTTTTGGTTTATCCGAAATTCAATCGCGTGCTATTGTTGAACTTCGTCTGCGTCAACTTACTGGTATGGAGCAAGATAAGCTTCGTGCTGAATATCAAGAAGTGTTGGCATTAATTGCTAGTTTAAAAGAGATACTTGAGAAAGTAGAACTTCGTATGCAAATTATTAAAGATGAGCTTATTGAAGTTAAAGCAAAATATGGCGATGCTCGTCGCACTCAAATCGTGTATGCTTCGGAAGATTTTAATCCTGAAGATTTTTATTCAGATGATGAAATGATTATTACTATTTCGCATTTGGGATATATTAAACGTACTGCACTTACTGAATTCCGTTCGCAAGGACGTGGAGGAGTAGGATCGAAAGGTAGTGACTCGCGCGACGAAGATTTTATTGAATATATTTATACTGCATCGATGCACAATACCATGTTGTTCTTTACGCAAAAAGGTAAATGTTATTGGTTGAAAGTATACGAAATTCCTGAAGGATCAAAAAATTCGAAAGGACGTGCTATTCAAAACATGTTAAATATTGACTCAGATGACAAAGTAAATGCCTTTATCCGTGTGAAAGGATTGACTGATAGTGAGTATATTAACTCGCATTATTTAGTTTTCTGTACCAAAAATGGTGTTATCAAAAAAACATCACTTGAAGCATATTCTCGTCCACGTCAGAATGGTGTAAATGCAATTACTATACGCGAAGACGATCAGGTTATTCAAGTGCGTCTAACGGATGGTAATGCCGAAGTGGTTATGGCTAACCGTAATGGACGTGCAATTCGTTTTAACGAATCGAAAGTGCGTGAAATGGGACGTACTGCAACTGGTGTACGTGGTATGATGCTCGACGATGATGGGCAAGATGAAGTAGTTGGCATGGTTTGTGTCAATAAAGACTCAAGTGAAACAATTATGGTGGTTTCGCAACTTGGGTATGGTAAACGTACTTTACTCGACGAACATGATGACGAAGGAAATATTGTAATGGAAAATGGTGAGCCAGTGGCTATCTATCGCGTTACAAACCGTGGTGGCAAGGGAGTTAAAACCATGAATATTTCCGATAAAACCGGTAAACTCGTATCCATAAAGAGTGTGACAGACGAAAACGACTTGATGATTATAAATAAATCAGGAATTACTATTCGTTTACGTATTGCTGATATTCGTACTATGGGTCGTGCTACGCAAGGTGTTCGATTAATTAATCTCGAAAAACGAAATGATGAAATTGCTTCGGTTTGTAAAGTTCCTTCGGAGCCCGATGAAGAAGCAATAGAAATCATTGAGAATCCTGAAGTATTAACAGTTGATACGCCAGAAGTGGAAGAGGATCAAGATGTTGCACCAACAGAGGAATAAATCATTTATAAAATCAGGAATAGTGATATTCCAAAAATAAAAACAATTAATAATAAGTGAGTTGGAGTTCTTTAAAACAATTATGCTGAGAACTCCAACTTATAACAAACTAAAAATTATTTTGATATGAAAAGAATTCTTTTATCCATTGTATTGGTTATGGGCTTCACAATGTTGTACGCTCAAAAAGCCAACGTATCGAAAGCGAAAAACAAAGCTTTAATGGAATCACCTGACTTTAAAGGTGCTCGCGAAGCAATTAAACCAGCATTGGCTGATCCGACAACAAAAGACCTTGCTTCTACCTGGCATGTAGCTGGTTTGATTGGCTACAAAGAAAACGAAGCCTTTTATGCTAAACAAGTTTTGGGTCAAACTATTGATCCAATTTTAAAAGGTCAAGCTATTATGGAGTCGTATCAGTATTTTATTAAAGCATCTCAATTAGATCAACTTCCTGATGCAAAAGGAAAAGTGAAACCGAAATTTACCAAGGATATCAAAGCTAAAATTAAGGAGTATTACCAAACTCAAACTAACTTAGTGGCTTATGGTGCTGCTTTGTTCGAAAAGAAAAATTATATTGAAACTATCAATGTTTTTGAAACTTATCTTGGAATACCAGCTTTGCCATTTATAAATAATGAATTAAAGCCAGACTCTACATTTTATATGATTAAGTATTATACTGCAATTGCTGCTACAAATGCTGGTCAAAACGATAAAGCGATTGCTTGGTACGAAGATTTAAAAGATGATAAATACGAAGAATTAAATGTGTATCAATTACTTTACGAAGAATATTCTAAGAAAAAAGATACAGTGAATTTTGTGAAAACTTTGAAAGAAGGTTTTACTAAGTTTCCTCAAGAGCCTTGGTTTCTTCAGAACTTAATTAACTATTATATTTATACAGGTCAAACTAAAGACGCATTAGCTTATTTGAATAATGCAATTGCTAAAGAACCTAAACTAGCTCAATATCAATATGTAAAAGGAAATCTGGATGAGTCGCTCGGCAACTTTGATGATGCCCAAAAAGCATTTGAAAAAGCAGTTGAACTTGATCCAAAATTGGCTGATGCGTATGCAGGAATGGGTCGTTTGTATTATAATAAAGCAGTTAAAATGACTGATGAAGCAAATGATATCAAAGACAATAAACTTGCTGTAGCGGCTCGTAAAAAGGCAGATGATGTTTTTAAACAATCAATTCCGTTTTTTGTAAAAGCTACTGAAGTTAATCCTGATGAAAGAGAATACAAAAAAACGCTTAAAACTTTGTATTATCGTTTGAAAATGGATAAAGAATTTGATGCAATTGAAAAAGAATTGAATAAATAATTCTAAAAATTACATAAGAGCATTAGCATAAAAAAACGCTGCAAATTATTGATTTGCAGCGTTTTTTTTATATGCTAAAATGGGTTTAAAAACCTATCGATTTTAAATTAAGTCCAGCCTTCTCGTCTAACCCAAACATTAAGTTCATATTTTGAACAGCTTGTCCCGAAGCGCCTTTTAATAAATTGTCAATCATCGAAACAATAAGTAATTTATCGCCGTGTTTCTCGAGATAAATAATGGCTTTATTGGTATTTACAACTTGTTTCATATCCGGGTTTTTGTCAACTAAAAAAGTAAAACGCGCATCTTTGTAATAGGACGTGTATAATTCTTTAGCCTCTGCTAGCGAAAGCTTACAATTTATATAACTTGTAGCGTAAATTCCACGAGCAAAATTTCCTCTTACGGGTATGAAATTAACATCTTTGTCAAAATCTGATTGCAATTGACGAAGTGATTGACCAATTTCTTGCAAATGTTGGTGGTCAAATGCTTTATAAATAGAGATGTTGTTATTACGCCAGCTGAAATGTGAAGTTGACGAAGGTTTAACTCCCGCTCCCGTTGAGCCTGTGATAGCATTTACATGCACTTCGTCGTTTAATAAACCTGCTGAAGCAAGTGGTAATAATGCCAATTGAATACAGGTCGCAAAGCATCCCGGATTAGCAATGTGTTGCGCTGCGACAATTTCAGAGCGGTTAATTTCCGGTAAGCCGTATATAAAATCGTGGTCATCACGTTTCTCGCGGTAATCGGTTGATAAATCAATGATTTTCAGTTTCGAAGCATCCGGATTTTCGTCCATAAACTTTTTGCTGTCGCCGTGTGCTGAACAAAGAAACAGTGCATCAACATCATCTAAAGGTAATTCGGAAGTGAAAATCAAGTCAGTATCACCCACCAATCCACTATGTACATCTGTTATCGGATTTCCGGCATTACTTGTGCTGTTTACAAATACGATTTCTACATTTGGGTGATTAACCAAAATACGTAACAATTCACCAGCGGTATATCCGGCGCCGCCAATTACGCCAACTTTAATCTTTGTCATTTACAATATCTTCAATTTGAATTTTATTTTTGAGTATTTTTTTATTTGCTGCATTTGTCAACTAGAGTAAAAATATTTTCCAGATGATTTTGTAATTTTTACAACAAATCAGGTCTTAATCGCTTTGTCCGTTCTACTGATTGCTGATGATTCCATTCGTACACATTGGCTTGATGACCAGAAAGTAAAATGTCTGGAACTTTCCAACCTTTGTATTCTGCCGGACGGGTGTAAACTGGTGGAGCGAGTAAATTATCCTGAAATGAATCGGAAAGTGCCGATTGCTCATCGCCAATGGCTCCAGGTATCAGACGTACAATGGCATCAGTCATAATAGCGGCTGGAAGTTCTCCGCCAGTAAGCACATAATCGCCAACGGTAATTTCTTTGGTTATCAGGTGTTCACGAATACGATGGTCGATGCCTTTGTAATGGCCGCAAAGAATTATCAAATTACCTGACATAGATAAGCGATTTGCCATTTTTTGGTCAAACTTTTCGCCATCAGGTGAGGTGTATATCACTTCGTCGTATGTTCGTTCACTTTTGAGTAGTGTTATAATGCGGTCGATGGGTTCTATTTGAAGCACCATGCCAGCACTAAATCCAAAAGCATAATCGTCAACCCTGCGGTGTTTATTTATGCTGTATTCGCGTAAATTATGCACGTATACTTCTACCAAGCCCTTGTCGCGAGCTCGTTTTACGATGGAATAATTTAATGGACTTTCTAATAATTCAGGAACTGCAGAAATAATGTCAATGCGCATTTCAACCGATTAATAATTAACAATTAAGAATAAATAATTGTGGGTGCAAAGGTAATGAAAATGTGCCAAATAGCCAATGTTTTAGTCTTGCCATTAAACACATGAAGTAAAAACTTGTGGGCGTTGTAGGTAAATTATAAGTTTGAAGCCAACCATTTACGGAGTACATCAGGTTGTTTGCCACATCGTTGAGCATAATCCTTGAACTGTTGTTCATCAATTTTGCCAACATTAAAATAGCGCGATTTTGGATGGTCGAACAATAATCCACTAACTGATGCATTGGGGAACATAGCTCCATTTTCAGTTAATGTGATACCTAAACTGTTGAAATCAATTAGTTTATCCAGCGTAAAAATGATAGATTGGTCGGGTAGGGAAGGGTAGCCAACAGCCGGTCGGATACCTTGGTAGTGTGTTTTAAAAAGTTCGTTAATATTCAGTTTTTCATGGGGTGCATATCCCCAAATTTCGGTGCGAACTTTGTAATGCAGCCATTCGGCTGTAGCTTCGGCAAGTCGGTCCGATAATGTTTTAATTAGAATAGAATGATACATATCATCGTCTTTTTCAAAAGTTTCAGCAAAAGCTTCCACTCCTAAAACTGTATTGGCAAAAACCCCTATAAAATCATTCTGAGGTTTAATAAAATCGGATAACGAATAACAAAAACCATCAGTCGAAGGAATTTGCTGACGGAGAGTTGGTATTTTTATTTCTTGTTTATCAATTGAAACTTGTATGTCATCATCGATGGAATAGGCAGGATAAATGCCAACCATAGCATTTATGGTTACAATTTTCTCATCCAAAAATCTACGGAGCATTTCCTGTGCGTCTTTGTATAGTTTTAATGCTTCTTCTGCTTTTTCGCTCTCAGATACTGGGAATTTTTGCAACCACCCTGCTTTACAGGAGCCACAATCGCACACCGATTGTATGTCGTCGTATTTGCCATTTAAGCGCCAAGCCATAAAGAAAAATGTCCAATGAATAAATGGTACAATTTCTTTTAAGTCAATATCTACAAATATATTTTTTCCTTGAATGTTTGGAGTCATTTTTAGTGCAATTTCAATTTTTAATTTTCATTGTGCTCTTATGAGGCATTAAACACAAAAGTACTTTAAAAAGTTGTATAAATCCGATTTTAAATTAGCCATAAAACAATTATTAGAATTTGTATCGTAGTAAAAATCGCAGATCTGATTTTCGATTACCTACAATTTCATCATTGCCACTACCAATTGTTCTTCGTCCATCGCCATATATAGTTTGAGCAAATTTAAACCATATTGATAAATGATTATTTAAATTGTATTTTAAATTAAAATAATAGCGTGAGCCCAAACCATAAAACATAGGTATTGAAAATGCGTATAAAATGTCTTTTTCATACAAATAAAATCTATTATCGTAATTAGATGCATCGAAAAACAAGTATCGAAATTCGGCAGTTAATGGAATTTTTTTAAAACTGTAATTTAAATCCTGATATGCCGTGAATCCAATTTTAGCTGTTTTGTGAGCTGAATCTGAATAGTTTACTTCAATCAGGTTTTTTGAGGTAAAATTACCATAGCTGAACAAAAGTTGATATCGAATTGCTGCTTTGGCATAATTGTATGTGCTGGGAATAGTATTCCCGCTACTATTTTTAGCTTTTTGTTCGTATTTTAATCGCCAATTCATTTGTAAGTTTCGTTTTGGACTGTACTCGGCCTGCAATAAATAATCTTGTCCCCAAGTAGGTGCTCCTACACCATATTTTAGCCATGGAAAATGATAGCTGTCAATATAAGTTGAGAATTTCCATTTACTAAAAGGTCTAATTTCGGTACCAATATAAATCCCTTTTTCGTTGTTAATTCTTGTGTTTTCCGAAAACGCATTTGCATAAAATGTATCGTATTTAGGAGAGTAATATCGCCAAAGTGTAACTAAACTTACTTTGCTTGTTGGTGAGTACAGAGCTCCGTTTATAGATGCAATTCCATAATTGTTAGTAATAGCGGTTTCGCCAAATAAATTGAATATCCCAATCCGAGCTCTATAATCTAAGCTAGCTGTAGTTTGTTGTTTGCCACTAAAATAAAATAAATTATATGCCGACAGGTCAGGCTTAATAGGTTTGTCTAATTCTGTATGAGCAAATGTAAATCCAAGGCGTGCCATTTTAAATGTCCAATTAGTATGAAGGCCTATTGTTTGCTGGTGTAAACTATTTTTTTTGCTTAACTCATTTAATGTACGATGAAGTCCAGTTTTGTAAAACGATGTAAATTGATTGTTTGCAGTATCGGCATCGGATGTTTTTGTTGAATAAAATCCAGTAACTTCGGTTTTTCCAATATTAAATGTAGTACCAATACCTCTAAAGTAGTTGTTCTCGTCGGTCGAACTAAATTTTTTCAGTCCATTATCGCGCGAAACAACATTAAGTACATAGGATGATTTTGAACTGCCAAATCCGGAATTAAACACTAATCCTTGTCCAAATGATGCTCTATAGTCGCCTAGTACTAAATTCTTTAGTTTGCCTATATTATTCGCTTGGAAATGAAACGAGTAAAAATCATAACCTTTATGGGCATTACTCCAAAACGCTTCACCTGGATCTTTCTCCATCGTTAGTCCAAATCGGATAGCATTTTTGTAATTGAAATTGTATTTTAGTGAATTGTAAACCGATGATCCAAAATAGGGTGTTGTACTTAAACCATCACTATTGGTGGTTTTTAAATATCCTTTTTTTTGTTCAATACTTTTATCTAATCTATAATAGACTTCTGAATTTCCAAATTTCCAAATTTCTTTAAAATAGATAGGTTTATTCTTGTCAACTTTATCGCCTATGTTTACAAACTGCAACATACGCTTTATGTCAGTCATGTCAATGCCATCGATAAGCTGTAATTCATAAATTGTATTCAATTGTCCATGTTGATATATATAATATAAAATGTTTTCAATTTGAATGTCATTCAAAAATGCCAATTTTTCAAGTTCTTCTTTAGAGGTATTGTTCAGGTTTAAAGGAGAATCAACAAGCGAAACTAAATCGCTATAGAATGACTCATAGTCTATGCTCTCTTCACTTTCGGCTGTGTATTGTTCAAAAATGTCGTTTATAATATCATCAATGCTTTGAACCGAATTTTGGGCTTTTAATTGAAAGTGACCCCAACAAAGTATGCATATTATCAAGTATTTATGTAGCATACTTTATTTTTTTGTTAAGCAATAGCTCAAATTAGCCAATGTACATAAACCTAATTTAGGATGAAGTTCTGCATTCAGGTGAAATGTAGATTTTCCTATTTTAAATCCAAATCCAATAGTTGAAACTAAAAAATCACTATGAAAAGCACCCGTTTTTACAATCATAAAATCTTTTATTTCATACTCAAAACCACCAGCTACTCTGTAATTACCACTAATATTCTTATCGGTTTGAAATAAAAAATTGAAATTTTCTGAAATTTTCCACTCGCAACCTAAACTAAAAACCGATGCTATTCGTTTTTCTATATACGCTGTATTTATTGTTTGTTGTAATGGGTTAAATGTTGAAAATCCCAACTGAAATTCAGGAGATAATTTAATTTGAAGCCCTACTTGTGGAAAGAAACTTCCGTGTCTTTTGTTGGATGCTGCATGATATACTGAATAGTAATTGTATTGTATTCCTAAATTAAAGATGTTGTTGAAATTACGCGATAACACAATTCCACACAATAATTCGTTATACAGTTCATAACCATAATAACTTGAGCATATAGCAACGTTAATGAGTTTTGTTGATGAACTGAAATACATACTTTTTGTAGATAATTCTTTAAGTAAATACTTATTTTCATATTGAATTCCAACGTTCGAAGTTGAAACCGAACCTAGTGAGGCTGGGTTTTTAAATGCGGTATAACTTTTGCTGTCGGCTACTGAAGCATTGGCAATGGTTGTGGAAAAGGGTACAATCTCGGTAGTTTGACCAACAATTTTAAATGTAAAACAAACAACGAATAGAAAGATGAGTATTTTTCGCATTTCAAATTTAATCTTTGTTCAGGTGTGAAAATTAAGTGCTATTTTTTCGAATCAAATATATACATTTATTTTTAAATACACATATAAATTTTTCTTTAATGTCCTATTTTTTTAAGTAAATCCATAAATTTTGCGCTTACTATTGCTAGAGATTGGTTTTTAATTCAAAATTATTGCGTTGTATTCTATAAAATTGATAAAAATATCTTATATTTGCACTTTATGAAACGTTTTCATGTTTTTAAAATAATTTTAATTTCAACTGTTTTTAATGGCACATTAATATTTGCCCAAAATAAAAACAATGAATTTGTACCACATGGTGGAGCTCGATTAATGGCTCAAGTGAATGGTAATGATACAATTTTATTAGCATTTTTGCATGATATCTGGGTTTTTCCTCGTTCAACGTTCAAAAATAAAGCTCAAGAGCAATTTTTTTGGCGAACGGTACGAGATGTAAAGCGAACACTTCCGTATGCCAAGCTTATTTCAAGTGAATTGATGCAGGTTAATATGAAGCTAGTAAGTTTAAAATCCGAACGCGAACGCAAAAAGTACCTTGATGAAATTGAAAAGTCAGCTTTCAAAAATTACGAAAGTGATTTAAAAAAGATGACAATAAACCAAGGACGTATATTGATGAAACTTGTTGATAGAGAGTGTGATAGAACTTCGTATGATTTGATAAAATTATATAAAGGGAGTTTTACAGCTTTTTTTTGGCAAGGTATTGCTAGAGTATTTGGATCAAATCTTAAATCGGAATACGATGCATCGGACAAAGATAAGGTGATGGAACGTGTAATACTACTTGTGGAAGCAGGACAACTATAAAACTAATTATATGATTTTATTTATTAAAAACTTTTTATTAAAACTTACTCGCAAAAAGAGAATTGAAGATTCAGAAAAAACGAAAATAAGACGTCGTATTCGGAATAAAAAGAATATTTTGAGCGATATGGATAAAGCTCAAAGTGCTACTGCTGTATTTGAAAAAATTGAAAATTTGCAAGAATTTATTGATGCTAAGTCGGTACTTATGTATTGGTCACTTCCCGATGAATTGCCGACGCATAGTTTTATTGTAAAATGGAGTGCCAAAAAACAAATGCTTTTGCCAATGGTTAAGGGTGACAAAATGTTGATTAAGCCATTTACTACTACCGATGATTTAAAGAAAAGTGATTTGGGGATTTGGGAGCCCGATGCCCAAAAAGAATATTTGAAACAAATTGATGTTGTGATAGTACCAGGAGTAGCTTTTGATAAAAGCAAAAACAGATTAGGTAGAGGTAAAGGTTATTATGATAAATATTTTAGTGGTAAAAAAGTACTACGAATTGGTATTTGCTATGATTTTCAGTTGCTCGAAGTTATTCCAACTGAACCTTTCGATGTAAAAATGGATAAAGTAATTACACCAAATTACACTTTACAATAATAATCCAATATGCTCAAAAAAAAGCAGTAATCAGATTTTCTGATTACTGCTTTTTTTTTGAGTGCAAATTATTTTTCTGACAAATAGCTTGCAATGCCTTCTTGGGTTGCCTTAAGTGATTTTTCGCCTTTTTTCCAGTTTGCTGGACAAACTTCACCATATTTTTCGGTGAACTGCAAAGCATCAATTAAGCGCAAAACTTCTTCCACATTACGGCCAAGTGGCAAATCGTTTACCAACTGGTGACGAACAACTCCTGATTTGTCGATTAAAAATAAACCGCGATATGCTTTTGGCTCTCCAGTAAATACTAATTCACCTTCATCGGTATAGTCATCACTGCCAATTAATACATCGTAATTTTTTGAAATCTGTAAATTTTGATCAACCACTAATGGATATTTAACTCCTTGAATTCCACCTTGGTTTTGTGGAGTTTGTAACCATTTCCAATGCGAAAATTCAGAGTCAGTTGAAGC
>CAIWIS010000089.1 GCA_903912795.1 uncultured Bacteroidales bacterium | reverse complement strand
TTACTAATTATCAGTTGTAGCCAATTCGTTTTTACACAAACTAACAATTCTGTTGCAAATTCGCAAGGAGTTCTTAAAGGAAAAATAACTGACACATCGGGCGACCCTGTAATTGGAGCATCTGTTCGGGTAAAAGAAGCAGTTGCCGGTTCGGTATCTGACATTAATGGAAATTATCAGATTAAATTACCTCAAAACGCCAAAACTCTGGTTGTTTCGTACATTGGTATGAAAACAAAAGAAGTTGAAATTGCCAATAAAAGTGTTTTGGACGTCGTATTAGAGTCCAGCGCAACCGAGCTGACCGAAGTAGTTGCTATTGGGTATGGCGAATCGAAACGAAAGGATTTGACAGGTTCAGTGTCGTCAATTAGTTCCGAATCTATGGCTAAATTGGGAATCTCCGATTTTTCACAAAATCTTCAGGGACGATTGGCTGGAGTTAAAGTTTCTTCTCAATCGGGCGAAGCTGGTGGAAGTGTGGATATTAAAATTCGTGGTGCCAATTCTATTTATGCAGGTTCATCGCCCTTATATGTGATTGATGGAATGCAGATTGATGTGAATGAGTCGGAAGTTGCCACTTCGAGTGTGGGCGGCAGCACTACTTACAATCCATTATCAACCATTAATCCAAGCGATATTGCATCCATTGATGTTTTGAAAGATGCTTCATCAACAGCTATTTATGGTGCTCGTGGCGCAAATGGTGTTATTATTATAACCACAAAAAGCGGGTCAATGAAAGGTAAAACTGAAATAAATTTCAACGCTTCTTATGGCACAACAATGGCTACAAAGAAGATTGAAATGTTGGGTGCTCAGGATTTTATCAACTACAAATATCTACGTGGTGACAATTTAACTACCTATGGAATGGATACTGATGGAGATGGAAAAATTGATGCACCAAAAGATGCGAATCTTTATAACTACAAGCAATATAACTGGCAGGATTTATTAATCAGACAAGGCTCTACAAATAACTATGATTTATCATTAAATACAACGATTGGGAAGACCCGTATTTCATCAAGTTTAGGTTATCTCTATCAAAAGGGTATTATTTTAGCAAATGATTTTAAACGTTATTCCGGCAAAATTAAATTTGATCACGAAATCAATAAAAAATTAATGGTTGGCGGATCGGTTTCTATTGGAAATACGGTATCAGGTGGAGTTGTTTCGAGTGGTGGCGGTGATGGTAGTTTTTCGGGCTTAATACAAGCTATTTATACCGAACGACCTGTTGAACTTTACTCGCCTACCGAGTCGGCCGAATACAGCAATGGCTTTGTAAGTCTTGCAACCATGGTAACCGATAAGGTTTATAGAAACACCACCCTCACCCGTATGATTGGTAGTGCATATTTAGATTACAAAATAACAAGTAAGTTACGTTTCAATATTACCGGGTCAGCCAATAAGTCTGATTCCAAATTACAGGAATTTTACAGTGCTTCCACCAAATGGGGTCGAGTTTATAATGGTGTAGCCAATATTACTTCTATATCAACCAATTCGAATACAACTACGGCTACTTTAAATTACAGCAATAAGTTCAATAAGTCACATTTAATCACTGCTTTACTTGGTGCTGAAATAAATGGATATCATTACGAACGTTTGGGTGTAACAGCTAAAAGCTTTCAGGATGAAACAACGGGTGTTTTTGATATGAGTAAAGGCTCAGTGATTGAAAAACCAATTACTTCCGTAACTCAGATGAACAGAATGTCGGCTTTCAGTCGTTTATCGTACACATATAAGGATAAATATTACCTCACAGGAAATTTGCGAGCCGATGCATCTTCTAACTTTCAGATTGGTAGCCGTGTCGGATATTTCCCTTCTGTTTCAGCAGCATGGCGTGTAAGTGGTGAGGAGTTTGTGAAGTCAGTTGAAGCAATAAGCAATATTAAACTACGCGCAAGTTTAGGAAGTTCCGGAAATGATCGAATTGCGGCCTATGAATCTTTGTCATCATTAACACCAAATTACTATTCGGCCAATGGCAATACGCTTATGGGCTTGTCTCCAAGCACTTCTGAAAACAAGAATTTGAAATGGGAAACAACCTACCAATACAATTTAGGCCTGGATTTGGCTTTGTTGGATAATCGGATTAACCTGGTTGCTGATGTGTATTACAAGGATACACGCGACATGCTTTTTCGTGCTAAAATCCCCGCTCAAACAGGATTTACCGAACAATGGCAAAATATTGGACGACTAAGTAATAAAGGAATTGAAGTTTCGTTGATAACCCGAAATATTGAAAGTAAGAACTTTAGCTGGAAAACTACTGTAAATTTTGACTTGAATCGCAATAAGGTAGTTTCACTTGGAGATACTCAATTTCTGCCCGTTGTAATTGGAAATGGTGCGCTTACCAATGTAGCTCGCGTCATTGTAGGACAACCCATTGGTACTGGTTTTGGCTATGTGTTCGACGGCAATTATCAACTAACCGATTTTACCTGGAAAGACAAAACTACCAACGCTGTAGTAGATGCTTCTACCATTACTTCGGCTAATATTACACAATACACCAGCACTTTAAATTCAGGTACAGTGACTATTAATTCGATTGCAGTAAACCCCGGCGATCGCAAATACAAGGATTTAAGCGGACCAAACGGTATACCCGATGGTACGATAGATTCTTATGACAGAACAGTAATCAGCAATAGCAATCCGAAATTTAATTTGGGTTTAGGAAACGAATTTAGCATTCAGAATTTCGATTTGAATTTCTTTTTCGAAGGCGTTTTTGGACAACAAATGATGAATGCATTTACCAATATGGTGGAAGCAGGAGGAAAAGGATCTAACTCGTATAATCTTACCCAAAATTCATGGAATAACCGTTGGACACCTGAGAACCCATCAAATACCTATGCCGGAATATTGAACGGCACAAATGACTTTGTATCATCGTATTACGTTGAGGATGCAAGCTATATCCGACTAAAAAATATCACTTTAGGATATCGGGTGAAAGGAAAACTCCTAAGCAGTTTGAAAATTCAGGGATTCAGATGTTACTTATCGGTTGAAAATGCCTATACCTGGACAAATTACTCCGGGATGGATCCTGATGTTCGTTCGGCAAGTCCTCTTTTCGCTGGTTTCGACCGCTTGTCATACCCCCGTTCAAGATCTTTTTCGATGGGACTTAATCTGACTTTATAAAAAAAAATACATAATTTTTAAATTTACAGCAATGAAAAAAATAGCATCAAAAATAATACTTATTCTATTTCTGATAGGTACAATTGTTTCCTGTGAGGATAATGCTTTTCTTAACCAGGCACCATATTCCTTTACTTCACCGCAAAACTTTTATAAAACCGAGAATGACTTCAAAATGGCACTTGCCGGATGTTACGAAGCCCTCAATACATCCAGTATTTCCGGTGGATTATGGGTTCCTGATGGTACCTATGCCCGAGGTTTGTATTATATCCTCGAAGGTTGCTCCGACAATGTAGTAGCCAATAATTCGGCATTATCCTGTGATTTTGAGAAAGCTACTTATGTGCCTTCCAATCAAAACCTATTGCTTTTTTGGTCAAGTTTTTTTACAGGAATATCCCGTTGCAACTACCTGCTGGATAATATAGCCGGTGCTGAAATAAGTGATAGTTTAAAAACACAGTATATTGGTGAAACACGTTTTATGCGTGGATTTTACTATCAGCATTTGGCACAATGTTTTGGCGCAGTCCCTTTAAATGTTATTTCCACACCCGATAATAAGGCTCCAAGAGCATCGCTCCAATCAGTTTATGATTTAATTATCAGCGATTTTGATTTTGCATACAAAAACCTTAAAAGTACGGGAATTAACAAATCGAGTGCAAACAAATGGACAGCTGGTGCTTATTTGGGTGCAACCTACAATTATCTGGCAAGCTGCAAACGATACAATGTTGGTGCTTCGTTATTGGCCGAATGTCCGCTCAATAGTTTTGAATGGGTAAATGCCAATGATATGAGTTCAAAAGCAGTGACAGTGTTGAATGATGTGGTAAACAACAGTCAGTATTCATTACTTCCACAAGCTCAATACAGCTATTTATTCAGAGAAGGAACGAAAGCATTTCAATATCAGGAATGTTTGTTTCTGTCCGAATGGTCAGATGCTTTCTCCGATCGCTATGCGTCTATAACAGAACAATTCACCCCTTCAGGTTCAAGTACCTATGGTGGAAGCTATGGTAGACATATTCCAACCAAAGACTTATATAACTCATTTCAGGAAGGTGACATCCGGCGCGATTGGAATATTACCGGAAGATATGAAACAGGCGCTCTGAAGGAAAATATTGAAAAAGTAGATTATTATGTGCCCAAAGTTGCAGTACCGGTAACCTCACTTTTACAATGGTGTTCGGGTAAATTCAGGTTGGCAGCTCCAGGAACCTACACCAACCATACAATAAATGACTGTTCGCTCAATTATCCCTTAATGCGATTAGCTGACGTGAAACTTCAATTGGCAGAAGCATTTTATTTTACAAATGAAGAGGCTTCGGCAAGGGCAATATTAAATGAAATCAGACAACGGGTTGTTAATACCACTAAAACCACATTAGATGATTTAAATTTAGCTTATCAGAATGCCGATTTTGTACAGGAATTATTGGATGAACGCCGCCGCGAACTTTGTTTTGAATCGAAACGAAGGATTGATTTAATACGATTTGATAAAACAACTTCCGTTATTCAAAACTTACCTGTTGAAGGTAACACTTATGTTCAAGCGGGCGTGACTACCCTCAAAGCAAACTGGTCTTATCATAAAATATGGTTGCCAATTCCACAAACAGAGTTGGATTTGAATGCCAATTTAGTTCAAAATGCCGGATATTAAGGCTTGGAAGTGAATGCCAATATTTTTCTCTAATTGTTTATAAAGACGCAAATGAAACACTTACTTTTTTCAATTATAATACTTACAACAGCTCTTCACCTGCAAGCTGAAAGAACATTGATAAATTTCAATGATGAATGGACATTCCGTTTTTCGCACAACGTAGCACAAAAAGTGGGCGTGCGGGTTAATCTGCCTCATACCTGGAATGCACAGGATGCTTTATCAGGCAAAATAGATTATAAACGGGGAATCGGAAATTACGAGAAATCAATTTTTGTTCCCACCGAATGGAAAGGAAGGCGAATTTTTATTCGTTTCGAAGGTGCCAATACTGTAACTAATGTGCTGCTGAACGGAAAACATGTTGGCGAACATCGGGGCGGATACACGGCTTTTGTATTTGAACTGACTAACTACTTAAAATATGGTGAAAATAATAACCTTTGGGTGCGGGTTAACAATGCCGAACAGCTTGATATTATGCCACTTATCGGCGACTTTAATTTTTACGGTGGAATTTACCGCGATGTGTTTCTGATGCTAACCGATGAAGTTTGTATCTCACCCTTAGATTATGCTTCGCCCGGCGTATATTTGAAACAGGAAAAAGTTACAGAAAACGAAGCAATAGTGAAAACCCGCATTTTGCTTTCGAATCGGTCGGTAACCGAAAAAAATGTAACTGTGCAACTGAAAGTAATAAACGGGGAACAAACAATTATTCAGGAAAATAAAACACTTGTTTTAAATGCTGATGCTAAAGATTTTGAAACAATTATACCGTTGAATTTCAAAAAACCACGATTGTGGAATGGTGAGACCGACCCGTTTATGTACAAAGTGGAAGTTTCGTTGCTCATTGATAATAAGGAAGTTGATAAGGTGGTGCAACCATTGGGTTTGCGTTATTTTTCGGTAGATG
>CAIWIS010000088.1 GCA_903912795.1 uncultured Bacteroidales bacterium | reverse complement strand
GGCTTTTGTAGGTTTCAAAATAGTAAATATTACGTCGTGCATCAAACGACATTGCCATTGAAAAATTTTGAAATGGACGATAATTTAATGATAAATAGATACTTGTTAAATCAAAATCGTTAATCGGCACATTGTTTTCGATGGCATATAAATCAATTTCGGCAGAACCAAAAAAATCTACATTTTTCAACAGCGAATTGCTGTGTTGGATATATGCATAACGTCTATCGGTGATTGAATTATTTGTTTGATTAAAAAATGCTACCGACGATTGCATTAATCCATTCTTTTTGGTAGTTTGATGACTTACAAAAGCGCCGTATTGAAATAGGGTAGGGTCGAAGCTATAATTTACATCATTGGGGCGTGTACCAACTAAAGCACCTACCGTTAGTTTATTAAAAGTTTTTTCGAATTGTAAACCATCAACAGCTCCAATATTTGCCGTATTTACATTTATTTTCCTACCGAGTGAAACGCTTGTTTTTTTATCAAATTCGTAATTAAACGCTAAATTGTAAATTCTAAAATCTTTGAATTTTTCATCCGGATTGTTCAGCGTATGCGTATACGACATGTAGTTTTCGAAAGAAAGCCCAGTGTTTGCTATATGATTTGCATTGAGTGATAAATTATATTTTAGTCGGTAATTGGGTGTTGAAATACTAAGTGGGTTCGACGAAAAATTATTGTACGATGAAACGGAAAGTCGACCATTGAAACTTGCTTTCTCAATTGATAATGTATCGTTTTGCTTTTTTGAGTTTATTGCTAAGTCATTCACCGACAATGCCTCTTCTGATTTTTCGACACTTACTTCTAGAGAAATTTCAATTCTTTTTCGAGCAAATAAGGAGTTGTTGAGCGTTAATATTTTCTTATTTAAAGCATAGCCAATACACGAAATGGAAGACAAATTGGTTACAAGTAGTGCGGGTTCTAATTTATTCATATTCATTACAAATAAAGTATCACCTATCTGAATACCTGAAGTATTGACAAACTGAACGTAAATATTTTGAGAACTGATAAACGAAACGCTTCCTTTCAACAATGAATCGGTATTTTGAGCCAAAACACCTAGCTGAATGCATATCAATATCAGTAGAACTTTAAATTTCATTATTTAATATTTAGCCCCCTAACCCCCAAAAGGGGGAAAAGAGAAAGATTTTTAAGTGTTTAATCAATATTTATCAACTATCTGATAATTATTTAAGGTAATCTGCCAGAGCTAAAATCATGACATTTGCGACAGTTAGCCACATAAGCTGCATCATTATTATGGCAATCAGTACATTTATCCCATTCCCCTTTATGTTCTCCCGAATAAATTTTCCCCCAAGCATCGTGTTGTTTAAAACTAACATTATTCCACGATTTTGCTGTGTGACATTCGTTACAACTAAATTTGGCAAATTTGGTAGCGTGTACAGGCATTACTGCTGTGGCTACTCCCTTTTTACTACTATGGCATGAAAAACAATCGGTCGAAAGTCTTTTTCTATAATCACCACCATTATGGCAATCGTTGCAACTAATATTATGTCCACCCGTAAGTGGGAAATAGCTGTGATCAAAGCCTTTGCCTATGCTATTCCAGTTCATGCCCGACATGGTATGGCAGCGAGCGCAATCAGTATCAAAACCTAATGATTTGTGATCGAATGGTTTACCAGCAGTTGCATAATATTTATCTTTGTGACAAGCAAAACAATCAGTGCGAATATTATCGAAACGTAATTTTGATGCTGAAGTATGACAACGGTTACAGTCGGCTGTGGCATGAGCTCCTTTGAGCGGAAAACCTACCTGTTGGTGTAAAGTTCGAGTATTTGGTATTATCCACGAATTGGTAGTATGACAACGATCACAATCGGGTCCCGTAGTGCCTTGATGCACATCGGTATGACACGAATTACAATCCGTTTTTGCATCCTCAAATTTTAAAGTTGGATGGCACTGTTTACAACCTATGGCTTTGTGCTGTCCGGTTAATGGAAATTTGGTCTTATTATGGTTAAAGCCATTTTCTTTAATTTTATTCCAATTATCTGTAGTGTGGCATGTTGCACACTCAATGGTATGCTTTTCGCCATGTGGCGATTTTGCATGCATAAGAGTGAAAACTCCACAAAATATTAGTATGAATGTAAGTCTATACATTTTCAATGTTTTAATTTTCAACAATTTTACTAAAACTACTCCAGCCCACAGCATTAGCATAGCTCGATTTTGATCCTATAGGTACATATAAAGTACATTTACTTGTATTAACACCCGAAAATGCTGATAATGTTTCAGATATATCAATGGGTGAAATTGGTTTGGCATAAATTTTCGTAAGCGATGAGCAATTCTGGAATGCATTTTTTCCTATGTAAAATACAGCTTCAGGAATATTAATTTCTGTTAGAGCCTTACATTCGCTAAATGCATAATCTTCGATAATAAATGTCCCTTCAGGTAATGTAACTTTGATTACGGCGCTACAATTGGCAAACGAATTGGGGGCAATATCACCAACTGTTTCGGGTAATGTGTAAATGCCTGATTTATAAAATGGAAAACGTACTATTGTAGATTTATCACCATTAAAAAGAACACCATTTATAGCTGAAAAATCAAGGTTTTCTGCATTTACCGTAAAGCTTCCTCCACAGTTTAAAAATGTGGTATTTCCGATTGAATTCACAGTTTTTGAAATAGAAATGGAGCTTATTTTTTCGCAATATGCAAATGCAAAAGGTTTAATTTTAAAAACTGAATCGGGTATAACCAACGCTCCTGCTAAATTACTACATGCTTGAAAAGCCGATTCGCCAATATAACCGACTGATGGTAAATTTATTGCTGTCAGATCTTCGCAAAACGAAAATGCATTTTTGCCTATAGTATCCCGAACAGAGGCTGGAATATTAAGTATTCCACTTAAACCGGTGCTGTTAAATGCATAATCCCGAATCGATTTGAGCGACTCAGGCAAGATAATGGTTGTCAGATTTTTTTTGCCGAGCGATGTAAATGGATTATAAAATGCAAATTCAGGAATTGCATCAGCACTGTAGTGATAAACCCTTGAACCTGCACTGCCTTCTGACCCATTGTAGGACACAATAGTGGCATTACTCAAATCGAGCACGGCAAGGTTTGGCATATCGTCGCGCATGGTCTGAAAATCCCGACTGTCAATGGTATCATTTATTACCAAATGTTTAACCGAACCTAAACCAATCAAAAATGCTCTTTTCAACCCGCCAGCCCTTATGTCGCTAACAGTAGTTATTCCGTTAGCTGTTTTCACTTTTGCATGAAAAATACTGTCGTCGTCGCAAGCTGTAAAGGTTGCAATATTTAATATTGTAATAAATAGATATTTGAATGTATTTTTCATTAAATCAGAACTTTATAAATCTTATGAACTTTACAAACTTTAAAAACCTTACAAACTTTAGGATCTTTACAAACCAATTACGAATGGCATTTAGAACAATCAATATTATCAAACTTATATTCAATATACCGTCCTTTTTCGTTCATCACGGGTTTGTGACATTCTTCGCATTTCACACCCACATGTTTTCCATCAATTTTAAAACGACTGGTATTGTGGTTGTATTTCGAATTTTCCCAGCGATCGAAACCATGACAGCGCGTGCAATCAGTTTTACCGTTTACTGCAAACTGACCAACGTGCGAATCGGTATGACATTCCGAACATTCTTTGGATTTATTTTTGAACTCCTGAAGTCTTCTGCCTTCTGTATCTTTCCGATAATGACATTCAGCACAAGCTGTTTTGGCATGCTCGCCTTCGAGTTTAAAACCTGTTTTACTATGGTCGAAAGTTTTTATCTCTTTCCAACTTTTGGTGGTGTGGCATGCTGTACATTCTTCGTTTGGAATGTATTTTTCGTCCATAAAACCTTTGTGCTCATTTTTATGACAATCCACACAGCGGCTTCCCATATTGCGGAACGACCAATCTTTCATGTCTTTTTTGTGACATGCCGTACACGATGTGGCTATATGTGCGCCTTCTAATTGAAATTTTGATTTATTGTGTTGCTCAATGGTGTATGTGCTTGGTGTAAAGCCATTATTGGTATGGCAACGGTCGCAATCTGTAACTTTTCCTTTTTCAACAAATTCGCCTTTGTGATAATCTTTGTGGCAATCGTTACATCTACCGTGTTTAAGCGGAGCAGTTAATTCTCCCTTGTGGCATTGCTTGCAGTCTACTAACTTATGTTTTCCAATTAATTTAAAGTCGGTTTTATCATGGTCGAAAGCTTTCATGCTTTTGTTGAAATGAAACGACTCTTCGGTATGACATTGTTTGCAATTTTGCCCAAATTTATTGTTATGTACATCCTTATGACAAGGCGTGCAATTGGCAAAATTCAGTCCTGTGAATTTTTGCACTTTTTTTCCATTCAACACTTCTACTTTGTGGCAATCAATACAAGCTACTTTTAGATGTTTACCTAAAAGTGGAAATTTTGTTTTGCTATGATCGAAGCGTTCAGCATTTTTCCATGAATCGAAATTGTGGCATTCTGTACATTTCGACGATAGTTTTCCCTGATGGTAATCGTCGTGACACGACAAACAATCCTGACTTAAACCAAGATAAGTAGATGTTTTCTTTTTAAGTTTTGGGTCTTTTATTCGCTTTGAATTATGACATTCGGTACATTCCTGTTTGGCATGTTCACCTTTGAGCACAAAACCTGTTTTGGCATGATTAAAATTCTTTTTGTCGAACTTAATTATCTTAAATTCACGTCCGTGGTGGTCGTTATGGCAAGCAGCACAATTTTTACTTTTTGATTCAGCCGATGCATGATAGCCTTTTCCTTCGTCAATCTTAGCTTTAATTTCTTTATGACAGTCGAGGCATTTTTCGCGTGTTACTTTATTTCCTATCGTATGGCATTGCGTACAGTTGCTAGCCCCTTCTAGATGTGCATGGCTTTTGTGCAATTCTCCTGGCGAGATTTGCGCATTCGCTTTTAAAACTGTCTGAACGACAATAATCAGTATAAAAATATATCTTTGAAAACTCATTTCGTAATGTCTAATAGTTTGTTAGATAATCACAATAACACGAAACCAGAAAAATTTTAATGTTTCATCACCACTTCACCTTGTTTTAAATTGACCTGAATACCGCATTTTTTCAGAAATCCGTTAGGCAATTCGCCTCCGGCAAAAATATAAACCATATCATTATCAATAGCAATATTTTCGTTTGTAATTTTATTTATTAAATGCACCTGTTTTTCGTTGATAGCAATTACTTCGGTTGAATATTGAATGTCAACTAATCCGGTTAAAGCTGCATTTTTTATTAATTCAGCATTTTTTGTTTTGAGCCTGCTAAACTTTTCGCTTCGATACGATAATGTAACTGTATTTTCGTTTGCAAGTAACAATGCCGATTCTACAGCCGAATCGCCACCGCCTACCACCAATACTTTTTTATTCTGAATAAGCTCTGGTTCAAGAAGTCGGTATGCTACTTTCTGGCTCATTTCGCCTTCTACACCTAATTTTCGAGGTGTTCCTCTGCGACCCAAAGCCAATAATACCGTTTTTGTTGTTATCTTCTCGCCATTCAGCGTTTCTATTTCAAATTCGTTTCCAACACGGTTTATTGCTTCTACTTTTGTGTTTTCCTGAATTGAAATATTGTTTTCTTGGAGCACTTTATTCCACAAATTCAGTAATTCATCTTTCGAAGTTTCTTTCAATTTAACTTTCCCATAAAGTGGTAAGTCCATGGGGTGTGTCATTATTATTTTAGACCGCGGATACGTGTAAACTGTACCTCCAAGCGTATCTTGTTCGAGAGTGAGTGTTTTTAGTCCGGCTTTTTTTGCAGCTAATGTTGCCGAAATTCCTGCCGGACCTGCACCAACAATAACCAAATCGTAAGTAGCTTTATGATTTTTATCAATTTTTTTGATAATGCTCTCCACAGCTTCACGCCCTTGGGTCACGGCATTTCGTATTAAACCCATCCCACCAAGTTCGCCGGCAATAAAAATGCCCGGAACATTTGTTTCAAAATCGGGCGAAACGTGAGGTAATTCCACACCACGACGTTCTGTTCCAATCCAAAGAGAAATGGCTTCAACGGGACAAGCCCTGAAACATGCACCATGACCAATACATTGAGCAGCGTTTATTATGGTAGCTTTTCCGTTTTGTATTCCCAGAATATCATGTTCGGGACAAGCTTTTATACATGCACCACTGTTGATACAACGGCTTGTATCAACTACAGGGTAAAGTGAAACTGGTTCGTAAGTTCCATCAATTTTGGCAATCTCAATTTTTTCGGTTATTAGCTGTGTTTTATGTTTCTGTTTCCGAATATAATACAGAATTAATCCGACAATTATAATGCCGAACAAGCTATAGGTTATTATTTCTTCAATTAACTCTTCGTACATCAGAATATCCATTTATATCCAAAAAATAAAACCACACCTACATGTATTACCATTATAACTATCATTATTACCGAAAATGGCAAATGAGCTATATGCCAAGCATTAAATAACTTATGCATTAATTCTAAGCGTTTGATTCTGTTTTTTAGAATTTTTTGTTTGCGGATGAGTTTTTTTAATTTAGCAATATCTTTTTGAGATACTAATTTTGATAAATGACGTAATCGAATACTTGAAATACGACCAGTACTTATTTGCGAGAAATCAATACCATATTTATCAAACAGTTCATTATCAGCTGTTTTTTTTATATTTTGAAGTTCCAATAATGTCAATTCGCGTCCTTCAATTGTGCGAGGAATTTGAACATAAATAAACCTTCCAATTACACCACTTACCCAAACAATGACTAAAGCCCAAAAGCCTACTGAAATAATTCCACCAAACTTAAATGTAGTGTGAAAAACCACAAGCACCGTTCCAAGTGTGCATAAGAAGATATGAAAATCGAGCCAGTATTTTAGTCGGCCTACTTCGGCTACTTTTTTCCAACGTTTGCGAACAATATAGATAAGCATGCCAAAAACAATTAGCAAAGTGCCAAAAATACCTAAACCATGGCCAATTAAACCACTTGGTTCAAGCAGTTGATATTGAGCATGAAAAAAACGTTCAGAAATAGGAGTGGAGTAATAACTTTGACCAAAATTAATTAGCATAAATATGCTGAAAATGATTACTGCAAAATAAAACGTTATTAAAATTCGATGTGCAGTTTTCGACATATTATTATAAATAATTGAAATCTAGTGATTTGTATTGTTTTTTAATATAAAAATCCGTGTGTATAGTAAAACCAAAATTACAACAAATTATTGTATTAACACAAACTATTTATGCAATTACTCTTAATTTATAATCATTCTAAATAGTAAATGCGAGTTAATGAATTATTTTTCCCACAAATTGCCAGCTCCGTTTCCAAACATATCGTAATAGGTTGTATTCAAGCCGTCGATATTTGATAGTTTTATTGGAACTGAAAGTTTAACATTATAAAAATCATAGTCTTTTTTAAGTGAAGTCATTATATCTTGCCTTACAACTTCGACCAATGCCGTAGTTCCTTGTCCTTGTTGATACTTGTATTTTTCCATACTTTTGTCAAACACAAGCACATTAAACTGAACCCCGATACTTGTTGAAAGCAGCTTTTTGGGGTCAACTGTACGCCCATCGGGAAGTTGAAATTTCAACGAAACATTGGTAATTTCAGCTTTCGAGTTAACATGCAAAGTAGGAATGGCATATACCCAAAAATTTTTCATGTTTAGGTCGAAATAGAAGTTGAATTTAAAGTTGGTGTTGTCCATCAGTAAATTATATTCTCCCGAACGTAATTGTTCGTTTCTTTCTCTTTCAAATTTAAGTTGAAAACGGGCACCAACTTCATTGTCAGCAAAATCACCTCTGTTTACTGTGTTTTTCAAATCAGTATGCGGATTTTCTACGGGTCCGGTAAGTGTCGCGTTATAAATTATATTTCTGTCGCGTTTCGAGAACCAATTTGTAAATCCTTCAACTATAAGCACTCTACCGCCTCTATAATCAATTGTGGTTGCGATTTGAGGTTCATTGCTGCCCGAAATACCAAATTTCCCCGCTGTAAAACCATTATTGGTATTAAAAGCTAGATTTTTTTCAATGATTATCTTCTTTTATTTTTTCAGC
>CAIWIS010000087.1 GCA_903912795.1 uncultured Bacteroidales bacterium | reverse complement strand
GTAGTTCCGAAATTGAAGAAAGCGTACTGCACACCTTGTCGAAAAACAGCATTGACACCAATGTAAAGCAGGTTGGCTGCGTGGGCATGTGCCATCAGGTGCCTTTGCTCGAGATTGTGGTAGAAAATAAAGAGCCGATTTTATATGCCAAAGTACGGCCGGAAGATGTGAAAGGAATAATCCTTAAACATTTTAAACCAACAGGTTTTGGTCAAAAAATAAAAAGTCGGTTTTTATCCACCATCGAAAATATTTATAACAACCCGAACTATTCTGCGGTTGAAAATCGTTTTTTGGATGTGCGCGAAAAGCAAGTGGATAATTTCCTTAACAAACAAAAACACATTGCCACGGAATTAAAAGGGGTTTTAAATCCAATTGATATTCAGGAATATAAATCGAATGGCGGTTTTCAGGCATTGCTGAAATGCTTGCGACACATGACGCCGGAAGAAGTGGTGGAGCAAGTCAAAATCAGTGGATTGCGCGGTCGTGGTGGCGCAGGTTTTCCAACCTGGATAAAATGGGACATGGTTAGAAATGAACAAACAGCCGAAAAATACGTGATTTGCAATGGCGATGAGGGTGACCCTGGCGCATTTATGGACCGTATGTTGCTCGAATCGTTTCCGTTTCGAATTATTGAAGGACTAACCATTGCCGCTTATGCAACCGGTGCAACCAAAGCGTTTTTGTATATCCGCGCCGAATATCCGCTGGCGGTTAAACGCATTCAGGATGCCATTATCGAATGTAAAAAAAGTCATTATTTAGGAGAAAACTTATTGAGTAGTGATTTTTCGCTCGAAATGGAAGTTTTTCAGGGTGCTGGTGCCTTTGTTTGCGGTGAAGAAACAGCTTTGATAGCTTCGATGGAAGGGGAACGTGGTATGCCCCGTATTCGTCCGCCATATCCGGCCAAAGAAGGACTGAACCACTTCCCTACCCTTGTGAATAATGCTGAAACGCTGGCCAATATAGCCTGGATTATTCGAAATGGCGCCGACCAATTTAACTCCATTGGTACAGCGGACAGTTGCGGTACAAAAGTATTTGCACTGGCCGGGAAAGTGGCTCGTGGTGGATTAATTGAAGTGCCTATGGGAATCACTATCAACGAGATAGTAAACGATATTGGTGGAGGGATTCAGGGCGGAAAGAAATTCAAAGCAGTGCAAATTGGTGGTCCTTCGGGCGGTTGTATTCCTGCTTCGTTGGGCGATACACCGGTTGACTTTAAGCATTTGATGGAAATTGGCGCTATGATGGGCTCAGGTGGATTGGTGGTGCTTGATGAATCGGATTGTGCTGTGGATATTGCCCGTTATTTTCTGAGTTTCACGCAAGACCAATCCTGCGGAAAATGTGTTTTTTGCCGAACAGGGACAAAACACATGCTGGCAATTTTGGAACGTATCTGCAATGGTCAGGGAAAAATGGAAGATTTAGAAACGCTCGAAAATCTGGCTCCAAAAATCATAAAAGGCAGCTTGTGTGGATTGGGGAAAACCGCTCCAAATCCGGTATTGACTTCGTTAAAATACTTTAGAGATGAATATATTGCGCATATAAATGGCAGTTGTCCATCAAAAAAATGTCAGGCTTTGATTCAGTATTCTATCGATGATAGCTGCATTGGCTGTACCAAATGTGCACAAAATTGCCCGACAGACGCTATCGAAAATTTGCCGCATCAAATTCACAGCATCGATTTGGATAAATGTATAAAATGTGATGTTTGCAGAATGGTTTGTCCGGTTGATTCGGTGAAGATTCTTTCGGGAAAATAGATATTTAC
>CAIWIS010000086.1 GCA_903912795.1 uncultured Bacteroidales bacterium | reverse complement strand
CAATTGTGTTATTATTAATCTAGATACAAATGTATAATATATATTTGTACTTGTCATATTATTTATAAAAGTTACAATAGTACATTCCAATAGTGTAAATAATTTCAATTTTCAAAATTATATAATTGTAAAATGATTTTTATGTGACAGAAATGTATAAATTCACTTAACATGCTTGAATTTTCTAGATTATAATATTTATTGAAGTATAATACAGCATATATACTGCTAGTAATAAGACATTTAAGTATATTTTGAGTCTCTGAGAATACGATAAATATATTTACATTAGTATATGTGACATAAATACAACAGAATAATACAAAAAAAAAGAGCTCGAAATTAATCGAACTCTTTAACATAATAGAATTTTATTTTTAAATAATTATTCTGTAGGAAGTGCCACTCCTGCTAATTCTTGGTCAACAAGAATGCGACCACAATATTCACAAACAATAATTTTTTTACGAAGACGAATATCAAGTTGACGTTGAGCAGGAATTTTATTAAAGCATCCTCCACAGGCATCGCGTTGAACATAAACAACAGCTAAACCATTACGAGCATTTTTACGTATACGTTTAAAAGCTGTAAGTAAACGTGGTTCAATTAATAATTCAATTTCTTTTGCATGTTCACGAAGTTTTTCCTCTTCTTGTTTTGTTTCTGCAATAATTTCATTTAATTCACCTTTTTTCTGTTCTAGGTCTAATTTACGCTCCGATAATTTATCAATTGTAATTTTTTGCTCCAAAGTTTTTGATTCCTTAGATGCAGTAAACTCACGAATACGTTTGTCGCACAATTCAATTTCAAGGGTCTGAAATTCAATTTCCTTCGATAAGTTATCAAATTCGCGATTATTACGTACATTTTCTTGTTGTTCTTTGTAACGATCAATTTTTACGCGAGACTCTTCTATTTCAATTTTTTTACTAGCTATATTAGCTTGAATATCTTTCAATTCAGCATCAAAGTGCTCTAAACGAGTACTTAAACCAATAATTTCATCTTCAAGGTCTTGCACTTCAAGTGGAAGTTCGCCACGTAAAATTTTAATTTCATCAATCTTCGAAACTACTTTTTGTAGATCGTACAAAGCAAAAAGCTTCTCTTCAATTGTAATTTCTTTTTCTGTTTTGATTTCTGTAGCCATATTGATTACAAATAGTTTATAGGATTTGTTTTTGTTTCTGAAATTCGGACTGCAAATGTAGGCATTTTTTTCGTAATTATCTCATAAAAAATGTGTTTTGTGAACTGTTCAGTCTCAAAATGTCCTAAATCGGCAACAATAATTCTATTTTCGGCTTTAAAAAACTCATGATACTTAAAATCAGCACTTATAAAAATATCTGCATTGGCATTTATTGCATCATTTAAAAGAAAACTTCCCGATCCACCACATAATGCAATTCGTTTAATTTTCTCACCTTTTAGGTTTGTATGTCTGATTAATTGACAATTAAATTCTAATTTAAGTTGATTTAAAAAATCAATATCATTCACAGCAACTGGCAAATCACCTACAATCCCCGCTCCTAGCCTTTTATCAATATTTTCAAGCATAACTATATCATATGCAGGCATTTCGTAAGGATGTGATTTTAATAAAGCATTAATTACAAACTCTTGTAAATGAATTGGTAGAATTACCTCAATTCGTATTTCAGCTTCGGAATGCAAAACATTTGCTTCGCCTACAAAAGGCTTTGCATTAATATTGGCTTTAAAAGTACCAAAACCTTCAACATTATAACTGCAAGAGTCGTAATTTCCAATACTACCAGCTCCAGCTTCGAACAAAGCACTACGAACTTGAGTTGCATGAAGCTTAGGAGCATATGTTATTAACTTAAGATATTGATGTTTTAATGGAGTAAGTACACTTCTGTTGATAAGTCCAATTTTATCAGCAATTTTGCCATTTACCCCTTCAATAACATTATCGAAATTGGTATGAGCTGCGTAAACTGCAATATCGTTCTTAATTAGTTTAAGTATACATCGCTGAGTTTCATCCTTCCCAATGAGTTGTTTAATACCACTAAAAATCAATGGATGATGTGCAATTATCAAATTACAATTATTCAAAATAGCTTCATCAACAACCGCTTCAGTAATATCAATTGTTACTAAAATAGCATTTATTTTCATGGCTTTACTTCCAATTAATAAACCCGAATTATCGTAACTCTCTTGTAATTTTAAAGATGCAAAATCTTCAAATAGGTTACAAATTTCATTTAAGTACATAATTTTATCAATTTATTTCACGTAATTAGTAAATGATTTTGTAATTTATTATTTGTAAAAAATTAATACTTTAAATATATTGAGAATGGATTAAACAAGCACTAAAATTAAGACTATTCGCCTTTTTCTACTTCTGAAAAATCAGCTATACCGCTATTAATTAAAATATTATACCATAAAATTAGTTTACGAATGTCGCTTGGATATACTCTGTCTTTATCATATTCTGGAAGAATTTCTAGCATATATTTGCGCAATTGATCGTTGCTAGCTTTAGAATCGATACTACATGCAGCACCATTTTCTTTTAATTTAATTGCTTCGAGAACTATTCCAAGTTTTACTTCAGCTGTTTCGGTAAAAATTGCAATATCACCTAATGAAACAACTTTATCTTTTGAATAAGCTGGAATTCTTTTAGCATCTAATAATGACTCAACAATAAGCATGTTTTTTCCGCTTGATACTAATTTGAACAGTCCGGGTTTTCCGGAGATAGATAAAATGTCTTTTAACATAAAATGTCTTTTTAATAAACTAGTTTAATTTGAAATTGTAAAATATTAATATAAGTAACGAGCTAAATCTTTTAAGTTTATTTTGCCCTCATAAATTGCTTTACCTGTAATAACAGCAGGTATCCCTACATTGTTAAGTTGTTCAATATCATCGATGGAACTAACTCCCCCGCTAGCAATTAGATACATATTAGGTTCGATAGCTATCATTTTTTTATACAAATCAATTGACGGCCCTTGAAGCATTCCATCTTTGCTTATGTCAGTACAAATAACTTTATTTAAACCTTGATTTAAATAGCTACTTACAAAAGGCATTAGTTCAATATCAGTAGTTTCGATCCAACCTCCAACTGCTATTTTCTCGTTTTTTACGTCGGCACCTAAAATAATACGCTCTCCACCAAATTTTTTAATCCAAGATGAAAACACCTCCGAATTTTTAACAGCTATACTCCCACCCGTCACCATTTTAGCTCCAGAATTAAATGCAATTTGTAAGTCACTATCTGATTTAAGTCCACCACCAAAATCGATAATCAAATTTGTTTGAGTTGCAATTTTTTCCAAAACTTTGTGATTAACAATGTGATGTGCTTTAGCTCCATCTAAATCAACCAAATGAAGTCGAGCTATTCCAGCGCCTTCAAACATTTTTGCAACTTCGAGCGGGTTTTCATTATAAATCGTTTTTTGTGAATAGTCACCTTGTGAAAGTCGAACACATTTACCGTCGATAAGATCAATTGCAGGAATAATTTCAATCATTTAATTTCGATTTTTGCTATAATATAAGTACAAAAATACAAAAAGTAAAGGTATAATTATCTTTATAAAATTTATTATTTGTTTTTTAAACAACAAAATGCTTATTATCAAAGCAATAACTAAATTTTATCTATTAAATTTTTATTAATTTTGAACTAAATCGAATAAAATACTACCTACAAACATTTTAGCCTTAATTCTAACAATGTTTTGTTTATGGTCATTTGTAAGCCAAACATCTACAGAATTTCTTCCATCAAATACGGCATTTTTCGGTATTATTGGTTTTATTTTGTAGCATTTTATTGCTTTATTGTTTAATTTGATAGTTTCGGTTCCACAATTGACGATATCAATTTTATAGCCTTCATCTTCGTAAAAACCATTGATAGTAAAGATTTCGCCTTTTTTCATATTTCCAAGTTCAACCATACGAACTACCATAAAACCGGCTACAATATCTCTAATATTTTCAGGAGTGTCGTATACTTTTTTTAATCGAAATAATTTCTGATTTTTATCAAATACTTTTACAGTTGCATTTTTATTAATATGATCAAAATCAACCATTTCGTCGAGTTCATATTTACCCTCACGAATGCTTCGGGATGACTTGTGAGTTAATATATGTGATGAATCTACATAAGCTGTCCATTTATCGCGCACATAAAAAAGTTTAGCTAATCCATTTGTACGACCCTGAACTTCAATTTTATAACAAATATTTGAACCAACTTTATATAATTTATTATCAATAATTGTGCTTGCTGAACCAATGGTAAGAAAACCCCATTGTGCTGAATAATAAAGTTTTTCACCAGGAACTATTCTTGAATAGT
>CAIWIS010000085.1 GCA_903912795.1 uncultured Bacteroidales bacterium | reverse complement strand
ATCATGAGTGTCCACTAAAAAGGATTAACAATTCTTTGAAATCTATTTATATCAGCAGTTTCAGAGTATAAATTTTGCGTGACGATTTGAATTTTTTACTTTCGCCCTAAATGTTAAAATTAGGGCAATGAATACTGGAAAATTTATTTTCGCACAAATGGTTGAGTTTTTACCTCAACGAGTATTTGATAATTTTGTGAGCAAATATCA
The DNA here is from genome assembly GCA_903912795.1 of uncultured Bacteroidales bacterium. Taxonomy (GTDB): domain Bacteria; phylum Bacteroidota; class Bacteroidia; order Bacteroidales; family Paludibacteraceae; genus Paludibacter. Next base: position 3,852 of record CAIWIS010000085.1, on the reverse strand, counting down.
AGGCAATAAGTATGTAAAACATTTCAGTTGTTGGAATCAATTACTGGTTATGATGTTTGGTCAACTTACAGGTCGAGATAGTCTTCGTGATTTGATTGTTGCGGTTGAAGCCCATAGTCAAAAATGTTATCATTTGGGATTTGGAAAAAGTGTAACACGCAGTAATTTGTCCAAAGCAAATGAGAAACGAGACAGCAAGATATTTGAAGATTACGCTTATTATTTAATAAATATTGCTCGACAGCGGCGAAGCAATAATGACTTTGAAATACAAGGAAAAGTTTATGCTTTTGATTCTACGACCATCGATTTATGTTTAAATGTTTTTTGGTGGGCAAAGTTTCGAAAAACTAAAGCTGGCATTAAACTTCATACGCTTTACGAAATTGCAACCCAAATTCCAGCATTTATTCATATTACAAATGCAACAGTGAATGACATGAATGCAATGGATGTAATACCTTATGAAACTGATGCTTATTATATATTTGATCGTGGATATGTTGATTTTGAAAGGCTCTACAATATTACAAAGCATACAGCATATTTTGTGATTAGAGCCAAAAAAAATCTTCAATTCCATTGTTCTCAAATCAATGATGTCAATGAGAAGAATGGAGTAATGAGTGATCAAATTGGCAATCTAACAGGATTTTATATTGCGAAAGATTATCCAGATGAATTAAGAAAAGTTGTATATTACGACAAAGATACGAACAGAACTTTCGTTTACTTGACAAATAATATGGAACTCATTCCAGAACAAATAGCCTTGCTATACAAAAATCGTTGGCAAGTAGAATTATTCTTTAAATGGATAAAGCAGCATTTAAAAGTAAAGACCTTTTGGGGTACTACTGAAAACGCTGTTCGCATACAAATATACTGTGCAATTATATCATATTGTCTGGTGGCAATCATTGAAAAAGAATTAATGATAAACCGTTCAACTTATGAAGTTTTGCAAATTTTTGGAATTTCTCTTTTAGACAAAACGCCCATAGGAGAACTCTTTTTTAATACTGATAAAAATGACGTCAAAGAACTCTTGTCAGAACAACTGACTATTAATTTTTTTTAGTGGACACTAATGATCTCTTAATATTAATTACTACTTAATTTTATATTATAATCAATGAAACGAATTATTATCAGTCTGTTAGTTGTACTAATTGTTTTACCATCTTTTGCATTACTAACTATTAAAGGTAAAATTGTAGATGCAGGGTCACAAGAACCTATCGATTTTGTAAATGTAGCACTAATTAAACCCGAAAATCAAGAGCCTACAACTGGTGTAACTACCGACAGTAAAGGTTTTTTTGTTTTACCTCAAGTACCCAAAGGTAACTATACGTTGCGAGTTAGTTTTGTAGGTTATAATACCATCAATATTCCTTTGAAAGTGACTGATAAAGAGTTGGATATGGGGATAATAAAGTTGCTCGAAGATAGTAAAACGCTTTCGGAAGTGGAGGTTATGGGGCAAGGCTCGCAAATGTCGTTCGATATTGATAAAAAAGTATTTACTGTAGATAAAAATATTGCTTCTGCTGGCGGTTCGGCTTCGGATGTGTTGCAAAACATACCTTCGGTTGATGTGGATGGCGAAGGAAATGTATCGTTGCGTAATAACTCAAGTGTTGAAGTTTGGATAAATGGTAAGCCATCGGGCCTTACTGCCGATAATCGTGCTCAGGTTTTGCAACAAATGCCTGCCGAAAGTATCGAAAAAGTGGAAGTGATGACCAACCCGTCGGCCAAATTTAAACCCGAAGGAACTTCAGGAATAATCAATATTGTATTGAAAAAGAACCGTAAAGCGGGATATTATGGAAGCGCTTCGGCTGGGGCCATGTATGTTGACGGTTCCAAAGTTACAGGAACACTTGGTGCTAGTGTGAATTATAGTAGCTCAAAATTAGATGCTTATGCAAATCTGGGTTATCGTGCAATGGATTTTAAAGGTGGTGGCTATTCCAATAGATATGGATTAAATGGGCTGGATACAGTTTCCTTGTTAAACCAAACATCAACCATGTACAGAGGCTATAGTGGTTTATTTGGACGTGCCGGAATAGATTATCACTTGAATGCTAAACATACAATCAGTTTATCGGGATTTGGTATGGCTGGAACAGGATATTCAAATTCGGCTACAGACTACGCTTTTACCAATAGATTAAACCCACTGTTTAATAGAACTTACAGCCGCGAGAGTGTTGGTGATGGAACCCGTCCGAGTTATAGTGTAAGTTTGGATTATAAGTACGATATCGACTCGTTAGGGTCAAATCTGTTAGTCGATTTAACATGGTCGCCCCACGGACGAACTGGCAACGAACGCATAAAACAAACCGAAAACGGAGCTTTAATGCAGGACTATTCGCAAAACTACGAAGGAAATAACAAAGAGTTAGAATTTAAAGTTGACTATACTAAAAAATTCTCCGAAAATAAACGTTTAGAATTTGGGTGGAATTCGATTGGCGAAACACGTAATAGTCCGGCTGATGCTACAGATAAACTGACAGGTTTACCTATAAAATCTTATTATAATACATTTATACAATCGGAATATATACATGCAGCTTATGCTACTTATGGTAGTAGGTATGGCAGTTTTAGTTATCAAGCAGGTTTACGTGCCGAATATTATAAGCGCGATTGGACTAATACATATTATAAAAACAATATTGAAAAAACAGATATTGGTCTTCCTATGGATAGCTTGCAATTGTTTCCAAGTGTATTTATATCGTACTCATTACCAGATAAAAACGAATTACAACTAAATATAACACGTCGTATTCGTCGTCCTCATGGACGCGAAATAAATCCATTCCGCATGTATTCCGACTCAACCAATATCTCTTTTGGTAACCCCGATTTGCTACCAGAAATGTCGTCGGCATTTGAGTTTAATTATATCAAAAATTGGGAAAGTCACACCTTGTCGGCTTCAGCTTATTATCGTTTTACGGATAATGTGATGCAGAATGTACAGTTTTTTAATAATAATACCATGGAGAATACCACAATGAATGTGGCTAAATCGACTAATACAGGCTTGGAATTGGTAGCTAAAAATCGTTTTCTGAAAGTGATTAATCTGACTTCAACTGTCAATTTATTTTATAATAAAATATTCGAAAGTTCATACACCAGTATTTACAATCCTTTGATAGTGACAACTATACCCGAAAAGGAACTGTTTAGTTGGAATGTGCGTTCAATGGCAAATATTATTTTGGGTAAAAACACCTTTCTTCAGGTCACTGGCGATTATTCAGCGCCACGCCTCATTGCACAAGGCAAGGAATCGGCTAGTTATGCTGTTGATTTAGGATTACGCCAAACATTAATGAACAAAAATCTGAGTTTAAGTCTGATGGTTCGTGACCTTTTTAATACTCGCAAACGTACCACCATAACCTATGGAAATGGATTCTATCAAAATTCGCAGATGTTTATGATGGGGCGCATGATAGGCCTTACTGCCACGTATAACTTCGGAAACATGAAGCCAAAACAATCGCAAACCAAAAAGAACGGCTCCGAAATGAATATGGATGGAGGAATGGATTGAAAAGTCAACAGACGACGGATTACAGACGACGGATAAAAAGAATAGCCTTTCGAAAGATTGGCTATTTTTGTTTACATTTGCATTGATTATAACGAGTCGAAAAAAGGTAAATGGTAAAGCTTGTCCCGTCCAGTCGGATATAACATATTTAAAAGACAAAACAACTATTAATGCCAATTGAAAAATTACCGCTTATGCGGACATTACGTTAAGTTTTTTTACTATTTTTGCACTTTAAATATGGAAAGCAGGAGCTTTCCTTT
>CAIWIS010000084.1 GCA_903912795.1 uncultured Bacteroidales bacterium | reverse complement strand
TAGCTGATCTGGAGAAAAAAGCAATAAAAGGATGCCGAAAAGAATGAAAAATGGATAATTGAACCCGTGCACGATACTATCGGATTAGGCTGACGCATTGAATCAACAGAATGGTTTCCAATCACAGGTACCGTGAACGCACAAACCCTTGAAATGAAGCTGGATCTGACACATCCCGAAATTACCTTTAACGACAGCGACACCCTTGTACTTGTAATAGCCGTTGAGTTTGGAGCGTATGATGATTTTGGAAAGCCAATGGAGGTGAAAGGGGCTGGAGCTGGAAAGGTGCTGGGAGTGGGGTGAGTTAGATAGACCAAATAGTTTTGCAAAAAATTATTTATAATATATGGGTCAACTAAAAAATATATTACTTTTGTAGTCATTGAAAATCACAAAAGAACAAGATGTCAATCAAAAAGATAGATGAAGATGTATTACGAAGATTAGCAAAGGGCGAGGAAAAGGCTTTTGCTTTGCTTTATGATAGCTATTATACTTATCTGAATACGGTTGCGTTGTGTTATGTTATTAATAGGGATGCTGCCAACGAAGTGGTAAACGATGTTTTTGTAAATGTATGGCATAAACGCAGTACATTAGTTTTTCCAATTCATTCTTATCTTGTACAGTCCGTAAAAAATGGCTGCCTGAATTATATCCGTTCCCAAAAGTCACTCGAAAGAGTACTGGGTGAACATACCAAATTAATGCTCGACTTTCAGGAAGAGTATATCTTGTCGAACCCAACGCCACTTCAATATGTAGAAACACAGGAAATTGAAAAAGAAGTGCTAAAGGCAATTGACCAGTTGCCGGAGAAATGCAGACATATTTTTGAACAATACCTGTTTAATGGAAAATTGCCTGACGAAATTGCCAAAGATTTGGTTATTAGTGTAAGTACAGTACGTGTACAGATCAAAAATGCTATGGATAAATTAAAGTTATCGCTCAATCATCTTATTTGTTTGTTTTTACTGATTACTTTGAAATAAAATATCTTATCTACTTAAGTTAAAAGCATGAAAAGCGAAGACAAGAATTTTGAAGATTTAATGATTGATTATCTTTCGGGAACTATTTCCGAAAAGGATCAACAGCACCTCTCTGAGCTGTTGAAATCTAATCGTGATTTCAAAATGCGATTTGATGAGATGCTTAAAATACGTGCTATGTCGTATGTACCCGATATTGAATCCCAAAAACATAGTAACTACAATAAAATACTGGAGCAAATTAACGATACGCCAACATTTAATAGCTCTCGTTTATGGTTTTCAAATTTCAGAAAGATTGCTGCGATAATTGCTTTTGTAATTTCGGTTTCGATAGCGTCCTATTATATTTATAGTGATATTTCGTCGCCTGCCGATACAGCATTTCAGTATGAAACTTTCTCGCCCATAGGTTCACAAACAAAAATTATTCTTCCCGATAGCACTGTTGTGTGGCTCAATTCGGGTTCTTCGTTGAAATACAATCGGGCTTATGGAAAAAAAGAAAGAGAAGTGGCATTGACTGGCGAGGCTTATTTTGAAGTGAAGAAAGACAAGACTAAACCGTTTATTGTGCACACCGACTCTCTAAATGTAAATGTACTTGGAACAGTCTTTAATCTAAGAGCCTATAATGCT
>CAIWIS010000083.1 GCA_903912795.1 uncultured Bacteroidales bacterium | reverse complement strand
TTTTCCAATTTTATTAATTGGTGGTTTCTTATTTATGTTTCGTACAGTACTTGGTGCTACATGTATGTTTGCTCTATTTACAGCAGTTTTCTTAACCTCAAATAAGGTTTTGAAAATGGAAAAAAAGTTTGTGCTTGGTATATGGGTTTTTGTTACTGTAGGCTACTTTGTAGGTGGTTCGGTGGCTACTGAGATACAAGAAGTGTGGAATAGCAGACGCGGCAATCAGGAAGCCTCACTCGAATGGCGTTCCACGCGTGAGGGTGGTAATAAATTTGCTAAAATGGCAGGAGCTGCGGTTTTTGCACCTTTAATATTTGTAATTCCTTTTCCTACGATGGTGTATGTGCCAGGTCAGGATAATCAACAATTACTTCACGGTGCCAATTATGTAAAAAATATCATGGCCTTTTTTGTGATATATGTTCTTTTCTGGTTAATACGTAGAGATAAATGGCGCGATTATTTATTACTGGGCTCTTTTACAATAGGCTATTTATTGGTAATTGCCTTTAGCGCTTTTGCTCAATCGGAACGATTTCACTTACCCGCCCTTCCTTTTGAGCTTATTTTTGCTGCTTTCGGTGTTTCGCTTATCGAAAAGAAAGAACGAAAGTATTTCGACTGGTGGCTGATGTTTATCTTTGTAGCAATTATAGCTTGGAGTTGGTTTAAATTAGCTGGGAGGGGAATGGTTTAGGGAAGAAGTGTTGAGTATAGAGTTATGAGTGTTGAGTACAGAATTCTGAGTTATGAGAATAGAGTTTTGAGTAAAGAGTTTTGAGAATAGAGTTTTGAGTAAAGAGTTATGAGTACAGAATTATGAGTTATGAGAATAGAGTTTTGAGTACAGAATTATGAGTATAGAATTTTGAGTTTTAGAATAAAGTTATGAATTAAGTATTATTATTTGATGGAGAAATTTGGTGATTTTAGAGATTTGCTAGTTTACAAAAAGAGCTTTGAACAAGGTATACAAATATTTAATTTGAGCTTGAATTTTCCTTTTGATGAAAAGTATTCATTAACTGATCAAATTAGACGTTCATCAAGATCTGTAAGTGCCAATTTGGCTGAAGCATATCGTAAAAGAGATTATTTAAAACATTTTCTGCTAAAAATAACAGATTGTTTAGGTGAAAATAGCGAAACTTTAGTGTGGTTGGATTATGCAAAAGCTCACAATTACTTGAGTTTAGAGGTCTATTCTCAATTTTATAGTTTGAACGAAGAGATCACAAAACTACTAAAGCACATGTACAACAATCCTGGAAATTATGGAGTAAAAATATAACGGTAATGATAGTATGAATTTTCAACCAAAAAAATGTCAATATAATATAACTCAAAACTCAGAATTCAGAATTCAGAACTCAGAACTCAGAATTCTTATCGTTTGCAGTAAAAACTCCGGTCGCATTGCACCATTTATAACTGATCAGGCAAGTGCGTTGCAAAATGTGGGTGTAGAAATAGATTTTTTTACAATTGAAGGTAAGGGCGTTTTGGGATATTTGGCTAACCGAAAATTATTACTTGATAAAATACATAAGTTTCAGCCACAATTAATTCATGCTCATTATGGTTTGTCTGGCTTATTAGCAAATACGCAACGTACAGTTCCAGTAGTTACAACCTATCATGGGAGTGATATTAATGTTCCAAGAGTGTTTGTTTTCTCACGCATAAATATGATATTATCTGCATTTAATATTTTTGTGTCAGAAAAAAACATCAAAAAATCAAACTTAAAACGTAATTTTGCACTTATTCCATGTGGTGTTGATACATCTGTTTTTAAACCAATTGATAAATCCGAAGCACGTAAACAACTTGGATTTGATTTGGAACAAAAATTAGTGCTTTTTGCGGGTGATTTTAATAATGCTGTTAAAAACCCTGATTTAGCAAAAAATGCTGTGAATCAGCTTGTAAATGTGGAGTTGCTTGAACTGAAGGGTTATTCACGTGCTGAGGTGGCACTTGTAATGAATGCTGTGGATGTATGTTTGATGACGAGTTTTACCGAAGGTTCGCCACAATTTATAAAAGAAGCCATGGCATGTAATTGCCCTATCGTTTCGGTCAATGTAGGTGATGTTGAAGATGTGATAAAAGGTGTTTCAGGTTGTTTTGTGACCAATTATGATGTAAGAGAACTGAGCGAAAAAATTGAAATAGCTCTAAATTTGGTGGAAAGAACAAGAGGGAGAGATAGGATTATTTTGAACCAATTGGAACAAAATGCAGTTGTTCAAAAGCTACTTGAAATATATACAAAAATTTTAGAAAAGAAGCAATGAGATATATTTATCTGCTGATTTATTATACTTTAGCAAAGTATCTTCCAAAGTCGACAACTCCAATTGTTGGAAAAGTATCAAAAATGCTTCGTCGATTTCTCTGTTCTCACTTATTTAGAAGTACCGGTAAAAAACTAGTTGTCGAAAATGGTGTTTATTTCGGAAATGGAAAGGATATATCGGTTGGATTTGAAGTAGGTTTTGGTAAAAACTTTCAATGTCGGAACGTAAAGTTAACGGTTGGCGATTACCTTATGATGGGCGAAGATGTGCTTTTTCAGGGTGGTAATCATAGTTTTGAAAGAACAGACATTCCGATGGGGCATCAGGGTGGCAGCAATAAAACGGAATTGGCAATTGCCAATGATGTATGGATTGGAGCTCGTGTAATTGTATTGCCCGGGTGTAAAAAAATTGGGTCTGGAGTTATTATTGGTGCAGGTTCGGTGGTAACAAAAGATATTCCTGATTATTCCATTGTGGGTGGAAATCCTGCAAAAGTAATACGGTTTAGGAATTTATAATAACATTGTCAATGATAAAAATACTTATAGGAGAAGAAATAAATACTATAGAATGGGATGATTTATTAAAATCATGTACTACATCATCTTATTTCCAATCTCCTGCATGTTATCAATTTTATTCTCAACTTTCCTTTCTGAAACCATTTTTGTTTGGCGTCTCAGATAATAATAAGTTGGTTGGAGTTGTACTTGGTTATCTTATTACGGATGGTATTTTACTTAAAAAGTATTTAAGCCGTAGAGCAATTATACCTGGTGGGATACTTTTGGACCCAACCATTTCCGATGATGCATTAAATAATCTGTTAGTTACCTTAAAATCGAAATTATTGCGAAAAGCAATATATATTGAAATGCGTAATTACAATGATTATAGCAACTTTACTACTCGCTTTCATAATGTAGGTTTTTCTTATAAAACTCATCTAAATTTTCATTTACCCACACCTGATAAAGAAACAACATTAAAAAACTTAAGTTCTACTAAACGTAGAGATATTAAACTCTCGCTAAAAGATGGAGCTGAAATTCAGGAGATTAAGTCTGATAGTGATGTTGAAGAGTTTTATATTATTTTAAAGGATTTATATGCCCAAAAAATTAAAACACCACTTTTCCCAATTCAATTTTTTAAAAAATTAGTACAAACAGACGAAGGTCATATTTTTGCAATAAAACACAATGCAAAAATAATTGGTGGAAGTGTTTGTGTAGCTTTTGATAAAAATACACTTTACGAATGGTTTGTATGTGGTAAAGATGGCGAATTAAAAAATATATTTCCATCAACATTAGCTACTTGGGCTGCTATAGAATATGCTTCGCTCAACGGATTTGAAAAATTTGACATGATGGGAGCTGGCAAACCTGATGAAGGATATGGAGTGCGTGAGTTTAAAGCAAAATTTGGAGGATCTCTTGTTGAGCATGGACGATTTTTATGTGTGTTGAATAATAATCAATATCGAATAGGTGAGAGTTTTGTTAAGATTATGCGTTCGAACAAAAGTTCAAAAAGCAAAACTATTAATGCATCAAAATCAAACTTGACGGTAGTTTCTGATATTTCCAAAATTAATCAAAACGATTGGTCAAATTTTGTGTTAAATCATCCGCATGGCAATATATTTCAAACACCCGCGCTTTATAATATTTATGCTCAAACCCCAAAACACGAACCTTATATCCTTGT
>CAIWIS010000082.1 GCA_903912795.1 uncultured Bacteroidales bacterium | reverse complement strand
CAAGTGCAGGTAAATGAACGCGGTTGGATTGTGGCCGACAATACGCTGAAAACCAACGATGAGCACATTTATGCCATTGGCGATATAGTTGGTGAGCCCATGTTGGCACACAAAGCTTCGCACGAAGCACGCGTAGCTGTGGATGCTATTTCGGGCAAAAAAGTAGCTTTCGAGCCATTGGCTATTCCTGCAGTTGTGTTTACCGACCCTGAAATTGCATGGGCAGGCCTAAACGAGAATGTAGCAACTGCTAAAGGTATTAAATACGAAGTTGCCAAATTCCCATGGGCAGCAAGCGGGCGCGCCACCACACTCGACCGCAGCGATGGTCTAACAAAAATCCTTGTCGACCCCGAAACTGAACGCGTACTCGGAATTGGTTTGTGTGGCCCCGGAGCTGGAGAAATGATAGCCGAAGCAGTTTTAGCCATCGAAATGGGCGCAACTGTAAAAGATCTAGCGCTCACCATTCATCCACATCCAACGCTTTCGGAAACGGTAATGGAAGCAGCCGAATTGTTTTACGGACATTCGTCGCATATTTACAAGCCGTTAAGGAAATGACAGTTTAGCACTAAATTTAGTTTTATGTAATTTTTGTCTTTGAAAACAAGAAGTTTATTAAGTTCAATTTTTCTTGAAATTTTCAGCATTGTACGCAAAGTCCACACGTATGAAGAGCTCGCAGCGATGGGTGATTTTGGATAGTTTGATATTTTAATTTTGTTGTAGTCTATTGATTTAAATATTTTACTAAAATCTATTTAGCAAATAATCAAAATTTTGTATCTTTGCACTCGATTTTAAGCAGTTGTGATAAATACAAAGATTATTCAATCAAAAAAAATATAAAAATTTAGAGTCAAAATGGAAGATTTAAATGCCGTTGTGCAACAAGTAGTTCAGGTATCACCTATCATGAAAGTATTCAGAATAGCTCCACTGGGTTGGGAATTACCCGATTTTAAACCCGGACAGTTTGTGGCTATTGGATTACCACCAACGAGCGAAAAATGTGCCGAAGCTACCGACGAGCCTGTAGAGCCCGATCAAGAAAAGCTTATCAAAAGAGCTTATTCAATTGCTTCGTCCAATTTATCGAAAGATTATGTAGAGTTTTACATTACTTTGGTGCATTCAGGTGCTTTAACTCCTCGTTTATTTAACTTGAATATTGGTGATAATATTTGGTTGGGAAATAAATTTGTAGGTATGTTTACGCTCGATCAAATTGCCGAAGATCAGAATATTGTACTGATTGGTACTGGCACTGGTGTGGCACCTTATATGAGTATGTTGCGTACCGATGCATTGCATCGCAAAGGCAATATTGTAGTAATACATGGTGCTGCTAACTCGTGGGATTTAGGTTACTCGTCGGAGTTAAACTTGCTGCAAGTATTGTCGCCAAAATTCAAATATATCCCAACTATTACTATGCCTAATCGCGAATTCACTCCTTGGGCTGGTCGTACACAGTTTATTCAGGAAATTTGGGAAGAAGGTGCAATCGAAAAAATGTGGGGTTTTAAACCTGCTGCCGAAAATACACATGTTTTCCTTTGCGGAAATCCTAACATGGTAAATGGTATGGTTGAATGCCTCGAAAAAGAAGGATTTAAAGAACATACACGCAAAGAAGTTGGTCAAATTCACGTTGAACGCTTTAATTAATTGAACTTTTTTCTGAACGTAAATAACGCAAATTTTCACAAATAATTATGGTATTCAACCGTATACGATTTGTGTGAATTTGCGTTATTTGCGCTTGTATGCTAACAGGCAGGTTCTGAAATTAATCAATTAGTTTTAAAGTTATACCAACAGTACATATAAAACGAACCAAAGTCGTTTTTATGTCTACTGTTGTTAATGCCGTTGCTTCAAACAAATAGAATCAATAAGACGAGGTCGAAATTGGGCTATATTGTTTGTTCAAACGGTATTATTTATTTGTAAGTCTTTTGTCGGATCCTTTCCACGAACAGCCTAAACAATATAGAATTGTTAGGTCGAAGCCTTCGAGTGATTGGTCGGGATGGAGCGGTTGAATTTCGTGGTTATCGGTCACAATAACTACAACCGAATCACCGGCCTCATTTTTTACCTGAAACCGTCCTATTTTACATTGGGGGCAAAGTAGTTTTTTCATATATTATTCATCGTCGTCAACTACAACCGTTTCTTCCATAATACTGTTGTTGTCAGCTATTACTTTCACTTTTACGGTGTCAATATTATCCAGATTTTTTACTTCGCGTATCTCATTATCATCGAATCGGAGTATACGTCCGGGGAATGCCAATAACCAGTTCAGATTATGTGTAGCCATAATAACCGTAGTACCTGATTTGGAAATATTGTAAAGTAAATCAACCAGTTCGTTGCCTGTTTCGGGGTCGAGATGACCTGTAGGTTCATCGGCAAGAATTATTTCGGGCGAGTTGAGCAATGCCCGTGCAATCACTATGCGTTGTTGTTCGCCACCCGATAATTGAAATGGCATTCTGGTTTTGGCGCTTATCATGCCAACTTGTGTAAGCACATTGTCAATCTGCTCATTAATAGCCGCTTTGTCTTCCCAGCCAGTAGCTTTTAGCACAAATTCGAGATTGCTGTAAACCGAGCGATCGGTAAGCAACTGAAAATCCTGAAACACGATGCCAATTTTACGACGAAGAAATGGAATTTCTTTTAGCTTTATTTCGTGAAGATTATAATCCAATACAGCCGCTACACCATTTTGAATTAACACATCGCAGTAAAACGATTTCAGAAGCGAGCTTTTTCCACTACCTACTTTACCCAAAAGATAAATAAATTCGCCCGAATGAACTTCGAGGTTTACATTTTTCAGAACAAGATAATCCTGTTGAAAAATATCAACATTTTTATATTTTATCAATAGCGTTTTTTCCATTTTTTTTAAAATTAGACGACAAACAACCGACGACTGACAACAAGAATTAAACCCAATAAATATCCATTAATATCGTGCGAAGCACAAATAACTATTAATAACGCACGAAGTGCCTAATAACTGCGTAGCCCGATGCCTATTTATGTCTTTTTCTCAACTCCCTTCCAAGGTCGTTCAACGAATATCCTT
>CAIWIS010000081.1 GCA_903912795.1 uncultured Bacteroidales bacterium | reverse complement strand
CTATTATCTGCATATTCAAAAGGCTCAGCAGAATCAATATCAACTATAAAATCAATATCACTTTTATTTGTGAAACGGGATGTTAGCACTGAACCAAATGCATATAACGATTTTACTTTATTTTGCTGGCATAGATGCCTGATAACATCTGAGTAGTTTTCTAAATACATGATAGTTCAATTTTTGTTTGCAAATATACTAACTTCTTTCTGAAAGAATAACAATGCACCTCACAAAATTGTTTTTTATAAACAAACGGCTGAACTTCATTTTTTTTTGAAATTCAGCCGAAAATTATCTAATGTTATTTTAAAACTACTTTTTATCCAAATCAACACAAGCGTTGTAAATGTTTTCAACCAATTGAGGAAGCACCGCTTTGGGTACTGCCGAAAATGCTAAACGCACTACATTGCCAAGTACAATAACTCCTGTGCTATATTTTTCCAACAAATGCTTGCGAATATCTTCGGCTTGGAGTCCTTTTTTAGGCTGCACACACATAAAGTAACCTGAGTTAAATGGAAGTGGCTCAAAGTATTCGGCATATTGTGGTTTTGCCAATTCAACTTTTAATGCATCGTAACGGCTTTTCAAAATATCGTATTTTGCTTTTTTCGAAGCTTCGTACGTTGGTGCCGAATAGACAGTATATAAAAGCGATTGCGATAATTGGCTGATATTGGATATATTACCACGTACAGCACCTGCAGTTTTATTTTCTAACGCTTCGTAAAGTTCAGCTGTTCCACCTTTTATAGCATAACTGATAAAACCTACACGGAATCCCCATACATAGTCTTCTTTGGTTGGTCCGTCGAGTTTTACTGCCAATACGTTTTCCGAAAGGTTGGCTAATTTTGTGAAAATTGATTCCATAAAAACGCCCTCTTCGTACACTAAACCGAAATAAGCATCATCGATAAGAACAATTACTTTTTTTCCTTTGTCAGCTACCTTTTTAATTTCGGCCACAATGGCTTCAATTTCGGCTACAAGCGGTGTGTAACCTGCGGGGTTGTTTGGGAAATTGAGCAATGTAATAATTTTCTCTCCTTGAATTTCATTCAATTTTTTCGAAAAATTGGCAACATTAAAACCGCCATTTGCAAAAAGCTCAAACGTATCCACTTTTGCACCATAACTATTGTCGAAAATCAAATTGTAGTTTTCCCAGTAATGATTTGATAACAACACCGTATCACCTTCGTTAGCAAACAGATAACCCGCCATGCTAATGCCATGTGTTAATCCATTAGTAGCTACCGGATTGCTAATTACCGTTTCGCCCAACGATGGGTTTTTACGATAGATTGACGATTTCCACAAACTACGAAACTCTGGTTTTCCAAAGCTTGGTGCATACGGAAATATATTAGCAGTAGGTACGTTCAGTAATGCATCAAATTCGGGTAAGTGCATCGATGTTCCATCATCTTCAACTGCTTCACCAATGGTGGCATTAATTTGTTTCCCTTTAGCTTGAGCCGATTGTGCTAAAATACCAAGTTTTGGAAAAAAAATATTTTTTCCTCGTTCCGATAACATTTGGTAAACACTCTGATTTACCTGCTGAATAGTGTTGTTGAGAGCAATTGCTTGTGCATCCATAAATATTGGTGTTATTTAGTTTCTTTGCCTGACCGTAATAATTGATTGAATATCAATTAGATTCTTTTAAGTTATAGTAGCGTTAATTATTTCGGCTGCAAAATTACTAATTAATTTATTAAGTCGTGCTTAATTTCTGAAGTTATTTCTAAAAAAAACAGCTTTGCCGCTTTGCTCAATATCTGTTTCTCAAAAAACATGAAAGCTGCTTTGCTCAATAACTGTTTCTCAAAAACATGAAAGCCGCTTTGCGTCATACCTGTTTTTTATGCCCAAATCTGCTCAATAGCTTTTGGGAAAAACTCATATTCCAACCCATGAACCTTATCGGCTATGCTTTCGGGTGTATCAAGATCATTTAAAGCACATTTAACTTGAAGGATAATATTTCCATCGTCGTAATGTTCGTTTACATAATGTACTGTAATTCCCGATTCCGTTTCGCCCGAAGCTTTTACTGCTTTATGCACATTGTCGCCATACATGCCTTTTCCACCAAATTTGGGTAACAAAGCAGGATGAATGTTTATAATATTGTTAGGAAATGCCTGAACTAACACTTCGGGAACTTTAAGTAAAAATCCTGCTAATATAATACTGTCAATTTTATACGTATTTAAGAAATCGAGTATTTCATTTCCATCTATAAAACTTTCTTTTGAAAAGTAAAAAGATGGAATTTGGAGTTTTTTTGCCCTTTGATGCACATAAGCATCAGGTTTATTAGACAATATTAACGGAAATTCAAACTTGTCGTTTTTTTCGAAGTAACTAATTATGTTTTCGGCATTTGAGCCTGAACCCGAAGCAAAGATTGCTATTTTACGTTTCATTTTTTATGTGTTAAAATTGCTCATTTGTAAGCAATATGTGCAATAAACTGTATTTTTTTCAACAAAAGCGAGGTAGTTTGAAGAATTTTTTGTTACTTTGCACCGCAAAATTATAAAACAATTTCTAATTACAAACTTAAAAAACAAAAATTATGTCAGAAGTTGCAGCTAAAGTAAAGGCTATTATCGTAGACAAATTAGGCGTAGAAGAGGCAGATGTTGTAGAAACAGCAAGCTTTACTAACGATCTTGGTGCTGATTCATTGGACACTGTAGAATTAATTATGGAATTCGAAAAAGAATTCGGTATTTCTATTCCAGACGAACAAGCAGAAAAAATTGCTACTGTAGGCGACGCTATCGCTCACATCGAAGCTATTCAAAAATAATCTTTTTCCACGATAAGTATTTATTATGGAGTTAAAAAGAGTTGTAGTAACCGGCCTTGGCGCGGTTACTCCTTTAGGTAACAGTGTTCCGGAATTTTGGGACAATCTAGTTAAAGGAGTAAGTGGCGCAACGCCGATTACTCGTTTTGATACAACACTGTTCAAGACACAATTTGCCTGCGAAGTGAAAGACTTTGATGCAACGAAGTATTTTGATCGTAAAGAGGTACGTAAGTTAGACCTTTACGCCCAGTATGCTATTGCAGCAGCCAAAGAAGCGATTGATAACAGTGGGCTTGATTTAGAAGTCATTGATAAAGACGAAGTTGGTGTTATTTTTGCAGCTGGAATTGGCGGCATAACTACATTTGAACAAGAAGTTGGATATTATTATCAACATTTAGAAAATGGTCCTAAGTTTAATCCGTTTTTCATTCCAAAAATGATTTCGGATATAGCTGCTGGTCAAATTTCGATTATGTACGGTTTTAGAGGTCCAAACTTTTCAACAACATCAGCTTGTGCTTCTTCGACCAATGCGTTGATTGATGCATTTAATTATATTCGTCTTGGACAAGCAAACATTATTGTAACAGGTGGTGCCGAAGCTTCAATTACACCTGCTGGTGTAGGCGGTTTTAATGCTTTAACAGCATTATCTACTCGCAATGATAGCCCCGAAAGCGCTTCTCGTCCGTTTAGCAAAAGCCGCGATGGTTTTGTAATGGGCGAAGGTTCAGGTTGTTTAATCCTTGAAGAATTGGAACATGCTATTGCACGCGGAGCAAATATTCTTTGCGAGGTTGTAGGTGGTGGTATGTCGGCCGATGCTTACCATTTAACGGCTACACATCCCGAAGGACTTGGTGCAAAGTTAGTAATGGCTCGTGCATTGAAAGATGCAGGAATGAAACCCGAAGATATTGATTACATCAACGTACACGGCACTTCAACTCCTGTTGGCGACATTTCTGAACCAAAAGCTATTTTAAGTGTTTTTGGCGAACATGCTTATAATCTTAATATTAGTGCAACAAAATCGATGACTGGTCACTTACTTGGTGCTGCCGGTGCTGTTGAAGCAATTGCAACGATATTATCGCTTGTAAACAATATTGTTCCTCCAACTATCAACTTTACCGAAGGTGACGAAGATGAACAAATCGACAATAAATTGAATTTTACATTTAACAAAGCACAAAAACGCGTTATCAATGCCGCTTTGTCGAATACATTTGGCTTCGGCGGACACAATGCTAGCGTTATTGTGAAGAAATATGTTCGTTAAACTGTGATTAAAACAGTCATTATAAAATTTAGGCTCTTTTCGAAATCTCGAAGAGAGCCTTATTTATTATTTCACAACGTACTTGGTTTTTATCCTTATAAAATTGAGTATTACCAGTTGGCAATGCTGCATCGTTCGGCATCGGTCCCTACTGATAATGGTATAATGCTCAGCAATGAACGATTGGAATTTTTAGGCGATGCCGTGCTTAATTCGGTAGTTACCGATATTTTGTACCGCCGCTTCGAAAATCAACGCGAGGGTTTCCTGACTAACACACGTTCAAAAATTGTAAAGCGTGAGTCGCTTAATAAGTTAGCGTTGGAAATTGGACTCGATAAACTAATGTTAGCCGGTAAAAATGTAAATAAAACAGGCAATACCAATATGCTTGGCAATGCACTCGAAGCATTACTAGGTGCTATTTACTTGGATTATGGCTACAAAAAATGCAAGAATTTTGTAGAACATCACCTTCTGAAAAATTTTATTGATGTAGATGAATTAGTTTTGGCTGAAGTTAATTTTAAGTCGAAGTTGATTGAATGGTGTCAGAAAAACAAACTCACAATCGATTTTATACTTCTCAGCGAAGAGCTAAGTTCAGCTAACAACCACCTTTTTCATACCCAAATTAGTATCAACAACCAAGTAATTTGCGATGCCACCGGTCGCAGCAAAAAAGAATCGCACCAACACGCTGCGATGAAGGCATTGGAAATAATTGAAAAAACACCAAACTTTTCAAATTCACTTTATATTCCTGAAACTACGGAATTGTGAAAAATAAAAAAAAGAGCATCGACTCACTTACTCCTACCAGATTATTTACATCATTTTTTTTATTTAGCCACAAAAAGATAAGCGTCGGTAAATTTAAACTTCTCGATGGTTAGTTGCGTAGAAGCTGTTCCAAAATCAGGATAAAGTGCGAGATATACTCGAAAAACGTTGCCATCATACACAAAACCAGCATTGGGATAGCCATTTTTCAATAAAATCTGCACTGCTCCAACTGCTTCTTTTTCCAGCGGATAATTGGCAGCTACCACATAAACAGCTCCGGTTGTATGTTCACAGTCGGCAGTTCCATCCAAAACTTGTTTTACGATTGCTTGAGTGGCAACTGGCATAATCACTTTAGCTATTTCGCCTCTTCGGTAACTTCGGAGTATACTATCGGCAACTACATTTATCTCAACGTTTACCAAGCCGCTATCGGTAGAATAAGCTGGGTGCAAAAGTTTTTTACCCACATAAATAACAGGCATATAAATACTACTTTTAAACCCTGAAAAAGCCAGTCTGCTAAGCAT
>CAIWIS010000080.1 GCA_903912795.1 uncultured Bacteroidales bacterium | reverse complement strand
CGGCTATATACTGAAGCATGGCTGTTGCTCCTTTTTTGTTGCATGCTCCCTGAGCATCACCGGCTACGCGATACGAGTTACATACCAAAATCATGTACTGAGGCTTTTTCATCTTCTTTTGAGTTACGAGTTATAAGTTACGAGTTACATGAAAAAACGTTCAAGTAAAGGAACTGAAAACTCTTAATTTTTAATTATGAATTATTAATTGTGAATTATTAATTGTGAATTATTAATTATCATCCACATCCCTGCGCATCGCCTTTACAGGCACTTCCGCATTTAAAAGCATCGGGTTTGGCAATGGAACGAATCACTTTGTTGTTATAAACGCCTTCAAGACCTTCGTCAATAAGACCTGTCATTTCCACCACATGCACTTTGCAGGAATTCAGCATTGTTTTTGGATTTTCGCCGGCACCACTCACCAAAATGGCACGACAATCAACCAACAAACGAGCCATATCCAACCAACGACGGTCGCCACCACCTGTTGGAGGTGTTTCGCGCATTTCCACAAACTTAAATCCATTAGGAGTTTGACGGAAAATATGCAAGGAACTTGCTTCACCTAAATGCTGATTTACCAACATTCCTTCGTTGGTAGCCACAGCCACATACGGACGGTCGGTGTCAATTTCCTCGCGGGTAGAATATTCTTTGAGCAATACGTGTGTCTCACTTAAATCTTTGCCTAATAATCCCGCGGCATCAGCTCTACAACGTGCACAATGGCTCATTATAGGTAAAAATTCCGAAGCCAAGGTGCGTACTTTGAATACCATTTTTGCATCGGGTTCTATCAAGTCTGCAAATTCGGTTTCTGCCGTCGGAATCAGTGGAATACAGTTAATGACATCAGCACCTAGTTCAGCACATTTTTTTGCCACTTCGGGGATATGGTCTTCGTTGATGCCAGGAATGACGATTGAATTTATTTTTACAGTAATTCCCGCTGCTTTCAGTTTTGGGATGCAAGCCAACTGACGCTCCAATAATATGGTAGCACCTTCCAATCCGCGATACACTTTTTTGTTGTAACGAACCCATTTATAAACTTTAGCAGTAATGGCGGGGTCAACAGCATTGATTGTAATGGTTACGTGGGTTACACCCAATTCGGCAATTTCGGCAATATGAGGTTCTAAATCCAACCCATTTGTGGAAAGACAAAATATCTTTTCGGGAAATTCAGCTTTGGCTCGACGCATAGTTTCGAGAGTTTCCTCTGCATTGGCAAAAGGGTCACCGGGACCCGCAATACCTATTACCACCAAATTATCCAGACGTTTGTCGAGATCTTTCAGATATTCAACAGCCTGATATGGTTTCAGAATAGACGAAGTAACACCGGGGCGACTTTCGTTCACACAATCGAACTTGCGATTGCAGTAACCACATTGGATATTACACTTTGGAGCTACCGGTAAATGCACACGGGCATTACTGTGTTTGGCTTCTTTATCGAAGCAAGGATGGGCTGCTGACATAATTATAAGTATTTATACCCAATGGGTGAGTTTTCTTGTTTATATTCTATTAATGCATTTACTACGCGGTCGAACAATTCCT
>CAIWIS010000079.1 GCA_903912795.1 uncultured Bacteroidales bacterium | reverse complement strand
TCGAGTCGCTTGCTGCTCCTGCTCCAGTTGACAGATAAGGGTTGGAATATTGATTTAACTGACCAATTTTTTCTTCGAGAGTCATTTGCGTAATTAAGTCGTCAATTCTTTCTTCGTTAGTTAGCGGTGCTTTTTTACATTGTTGAAATACAAGAGCTACTGTAACTACAAAAATTAGAGCTACGATATTTGATTTGGTTTTAAGGTGCATAACGGTGTATTTGATTTTTTTTGTAAAATATATCTCAGTACAAAAATAAACTTAAATATGCATATTTCAATAAAAAAGCACCACACAAAAATTCAACCTTCCTAAATAAACTCTTCATTGAGCAAAATATATGAAAAAGAGCTGATGTTCGCTCATCCAAACTTTTAAAGCTAAAAACAAGTATGGTGATTTTTTTTAATTCTAAAAACACACAAAAAAATTCATTTTATAAAAAGTGAATGACCGAATTTTGTCAATAAAAGCCTGTTTTGTATTATCGAAATGAGGTTTGAAATATGCTTTACAACATGTTTATTGTAAATATATCAGATAGTCAATTAGTTAGCTTATAATATTGTCGTAATATAATGAGGTAAAAAATGGCTATTGTTGTGTTTTTGTGTGGTAAAAAATTCGTCGAAATCAATACAATTCATCTATATTTGCATCGTTGATTTTTTGTTGACATAACTAACTCAAAAATCTAATTTAATAAAATTGAAAAAATGAATTGTCTTAGAAAAACATTTTCAATCGTTCTGTTAATTGTAACCTCTCAATTCCTTTTGGCTCAGCAAAGCTTAAAGGTTACTGGCATTGTTACAGCATCGGACGATACCTACCCCTTGATGGGCGTAAATGTATTTGTACTTGGTGTTACCGGAGTAGGTACAATTACCGATTTGGATGGAAAGTACTCTATTAATGTTCCTCAGGGAAAAAGCCTTGTTTTTAAGTACATTGGCTACAAAGAGAAAACGGTAGTTGTAAAACAGGCCGAAGTAATTAATGTAGTACTCGACCCCGACGCTCGTATGCTCGACGAAGTAGTAGCCATTGGTTATGGTACTATGAAAAAGAGTGACCTTACCGGCTCAGTTGCTTCTATAAAATCCGATGCCCTCCAAAAAACACCTTCAGCTGGTCTCGACCAAGCTCTGCAAGGTCGCGCTGCCGGCGTAACTGTAAATGCCAACTCGGGCCAACCCGGCGCTTCTGCTTCTATTCGTATTCGTGGTATTGGCTCAGTAATGGGTGGAAGCGAACCTATTTTCGTGGTGGATGGAATGATTACAAACAATATATCTTTCCTAAGCCCAAATGATATTGAATCGACGGAAATATTAAAAGATGCTTCTTCAACTGCAATTTATGGTTCGCGTGGAGCCAATGGTGTTATTTTGGTAACAACCAAAAAAGGTAAAGAAGGCAAAAACAACATTTCGTTAAATGTATATGGTGGTTTTCAAAACCGATGGAACAAATTGGATTTGATGCAGCGCGATGAGTTTTCCAAAACACTTATTGCTTTAAACAATGTGGCTTCCGAAAAAGCATTTCTAAAGAATTATGGTTTCAATAAGTGGCTGAATGCATACCGTTTGGGAACATCACCATACTATCCTGCTTTAAAAACGGATGCAAACCCTGCTGGTATGGATTATTCCAACGTAGAAACCGATTGGCAGGATGAGGTTTTCAAAGCTAATGCACTCATTCAGAATTACCATTTATCGTTTGATGGAGGAACAGCCAAAGACAGATATACTATGTCGGCAAGTTATTTTAATCAAGAGGGAACAATTATTGGTTCAAATTTCGAACGTTTAACTTTACGTTTGAATAGTTCACACAAAGTGAAAGAATGGCTTACTGTAGGCGAAGATCTTTCGTTTATGGCGTCCACTGGCCGCAATGCTATGAATAACAATTCAAGCCCGGGAGCATCTGTACTCTCTGCTGCTTTGGCTATGGCACCTTGGGACCCAACACATTATCCTGCAGGTTCGGTTAACCGCCTTGGTAAAGATTTAAGTGGTCAAATTTCGGCTTCTTCAAATTTCCGAAATGTTACTAACCCATTCTCGATGGTCGAAAACAGCGCTCCACGTAATAATGTAGAACGATTACTTGGTGGTGTATATGCTGATTTTACTCCAATAAAAGGTTTAATTCTTCACTCGGCTGTAAATTTCGATATTTCAAATAACCGCGATCAGTTGTTTAAAAGTTCTTACGAGTATTCGTCATTCGATATTTCGAAACTGAACTTTTTCCAAAGTAACATGACACGTTATAGCACCATTACATTTGAAAATACCTTGACGTATGCTAAAACCTATGGTAAAAGTAGTTTCTCGGCTATGGTAGGTCAAACAACCGAAGAATTTAATTATTATTCAGTGGGGGGTTCGGGCAATTCTATCTTAAATCCAACTCCTAATAATTGGCTTTTGTCGCAAACTACCGAAAAAAGAACTTTTGCTACCGATGGAGTTGGTCGCAGTCGTATGTTTTCAATGCTCGGTAGGTTGCATTATACCTACAATAATAAGTACATGATTACAGCTAACTTCAGAGGCGACTCATCGAGCAAATTTCCACTAAATTTATGGGGATACTTTCCTTCAACAGCCGTTGCTTGGCGTATTAGCGAAGAGGCGTGGATGAAAGAAATTCCGAATTTGGATTATATGAAAGTTCGTTTGGGTTGGGGTAGAATTGGAAATGCCAACTTGCCAAGTGATAGTTTTACACCAAAAATGCACAATGCAGGTCCTACATTTGTGGATTAT
>CAIWIS010000078.1 GCA_903912795.1 uncultured Bacteroidales bacterium | reverse complement strand
TGAGTTAGATTATATTCAGTTTCAATATAATCAATTAGTTGAAGCACAATTAGTAGCTGATGAACAAGAAATGCTTGAATTAGAGCAGGATACACTTGCGCATGCCGAGGAAATTAAAATAGAATTGCTTACGTCGCAAAATTTATTCGAAAACGATAGTGCTGTTTTAGCGCAGTTAAAAGATATAATTACATCTGTATCGCGAATTAAGAATTATGTAGTTAATGGCGAAAGTTGGGCTGAACGATTGCAATCGGCTTATATTGAACTCAAAGATATAAAATCGGAATTAAGTTCATTTGCCGATAAAATTGAAGATAATCCTGAGCGATTAATGCTGATTCAGAATAGATTAAGCGAATTGTTTACACTTCAGAAAAAATATAAAGTGGCATCGGTTGAAGAGTTGATTGCAATTCGTGATGATTACGAAGCGCAACTTCAGAAAATTGACTCCTTTGACGAAGAAATTGAAAATCTTAAAAAACAAATTGTCCAAACTTTTGAGCAAGTAAAAGAGCAAGCCCTACAACTTACACTATCGCGACAAAAAGTTGTAGGTCAAATTGAAAAATACATGGTTGAAAGACTGAAAATACTTGGCATGCCAAATATTCAGTTTGTTGTGAATGTTCAAGTTACTGATAATTATTTAATAAATGGTCAAAACGAGGTGCAGTTTCTTTTCTCAGCAAATAAAAACAGAGAAATGCAACCCGTGCAACTCATTGCTTCGGGTGGTGAAGTTTCGAGGTTGATGCTTTCGATAAAAGCCTTAATTGCAAATAAGTCGGACTTGCCTACCATTATTTTCGACGAGATTGATACCGGAGTTTCAGGTGAAATTGCTCACCGAATGGGTGAAATAATGCAAGAAATGAGTATAGGAATGCAGGTTATAACCATTACGCACTTACCACAAATTGCAGCAAAAAGCAAAGTGCAATACCGAGTTTATAAAGATGATTCCGGAATACAAACACAAACATTTATTGAACGATTGACTGATAATCAACGCATAACTGAAATTGCTCAAATGCTTAGTGGAAAAAAACTATCTGAAATTTCGGTTTTAAATGCCAAAGAATTACTTGGATTTTAATTAGTATTGTTCCATTTCGCTTGGAAAATCACCCGATTTTACATCTGCCACATAATGCTCAATGGCTTGATTCATAATTGTTTGCAAATTAGCATATCGACGTAAAAAGCGTGGCGAAAAATCTTGAGTTAGTCCAATCATATCGTGTAAAACAAGTACTTGTCCATCCACACCATTACCAGCACCTATTCCAATAATTGGTATAGTAAGCTCACTGGCAACTTGCTTGGCTAGTTTAGCAGGAATTTTTTCAAGTACAATAGCAAAACAACCCGCTTGTTCTAGCAAATGAGCATCTCTAATTAACTTTTCGGCTTCGGCTTCTTGCTGCGCTCTTACTGAATAGGAGCCATATTTGTTAATTGATTGTGGCATAAGTCCAAGGTGGCCCATTACAGGTATTCCGGCTGATAAAATACGTTTAACCGATTCTAAAACTTCTTCGCCACCCTCAAGTTTTAAACAATCGCCATGTGTTTCTTTCATTATTCGAATGGCCGAAGCTAATGCTTCTTTCGAATTGCCTTGATACGTTCCAAAAGGCATATCAACAACTACTAATGCTCGTTTTACACCTCTCACAACCGATTTAGCAAGAAAAATCATTTGATCAAGTGTAATTGGAAGTGTTGTGGTGTTTCCACAAATTACGTTGGAAGCTGAATCGCCAACAAGTATTATATCAACGCCTGCGTGGTCCACAATACTACCCATTGTATAATCGTAAGCAGTTAGCATACTGATTTTTTCACCACGTTTTTTCATTTCTATCAACCTCTGGGTTGTAACTCTTCTTGGATTATCGCTATGTACCGACATGAAATTTAGTTTTTTGTTTTGATTTTGCAAAGATATGCAATATATTTTCATTTTCAATGTTAAAGATGGTTTAACAGCTATGTGGTTGATGTATAAAATTTTAGTAGTAATTCAAATTGCCATTGAATAATTAGTTCCCTTTTTTGAGTTATTATTTAATATTTAGAATTATCTTTGTAGTCCATAAAACTAATGACCAAAATTTATTCAGTATGAATGATAAAGAAAATTTATTGACAGGATCAGATATTTTTTCGCATTTAACCTCATTGCGCTACGTTCCACGTTGGATAGTTTTAATAATTGACATTGCATTATGTATAGTTGCATTTTTTATTGCAAGCTTTATTGCGTCAAAAATTTCTGAAAATCATGTTGATATTCGTATTCTGAATTTTTATCAACGTTTATCAATAATTTTATTTATACAAATCATTTTCTTTTGGATATTCCATACCTATTCAGGCGTTTTGCGCTATTCGGGATATGTTGATGCTGCCAAACTTTTATTTGCTGTTTTATCTACCGTTGTTATATTAATAGCTACAAATGTTTTTCTAAAAGTCTTTTACCAATTCGAACTTTACTATACTACTGGTTTAATACTTTATGCTGGTTTCTCGTTTTTGTTCTTGTTTTTTTTACGATTAAGCGCTAAAATTATTTTCGATTATTTCACTACAAATGGAGGTAAAATTACGCCTGTAATGATATATGGCACAAAATCGGCAGCTGTAGGTATTGCCAAAATGCTGCGCTCGGAGCAAAGTGAAATAAAATATAAGTTAGTCGGTTTTATCGATGATGATAAAAATGCTACTGAACGTATCATTATGGGTGTTAAGGTGTATCATTTCGACGAAAAAACGATCAAAAAAACGGTTTCTAAAAAAGCAAAAGCCATTATTGTTTCGCCAACTCAGATGAAAAAAATTAATCCTGAGGTTGATTTGGAATTGTTTTTAAGCAATAATTTGGCAGTTTTAACAGCACCACCAGTGAGTATTTGGAAAAACGATATGCCTACAATTAAACAAATTAAATCGGTTCAGATTGAAGATTTATTGGAAAGGCCCAAAATACATATCGAAACTGAGAAAATTTCAGAAGCACACAAAGGAAAAGTTGTATTGGTGACTGGTGCTGCAGGATCTATTGGAAGCGAAATTGTTGCTCAAATTATAAGCTATCATCCACAACTTATTGTTCTGCTCGATCAGGCTGAATCACCTATGCACAATTTGCGTTTAGAACTCGAAGAGAAATATCCTGATCAAAACATGAGTGTTTTCTTGGCCGATGTACGTAATAAAGAACGTATGGAATATATGATGGATATGTATAGACCTGATTATATTTATCATGCCGCTGCATACAAACATGTGCCTTTAATGGAGGATAATCCGGTAGAAAGTATACAGGTAAATGTACGTGGAACAAAAATTTTGGCCGATTTAGCTGTGAAATATAAAGTTCAACGCTTTGTAATGGTATCCACCGATAAAGCTGTGAACCCTACCAATGTTATGGGAGCATCCAAGCGAATTGCCGAAATTTATGTTCAATCGCTTTATAAAAAGTTAGTTGAGGATGGCAATGATTCAACTAAATTTATTACAACTCGTTTTGGTAATGTATTGGGCTCCAATGGTTCTGTTATTCCATTGTTTAAAAGTCAGATTGAAAAAGGCGGACCAATTACGGTTACACATCCTGAAATTATTCGTTATTTTATGACTATACCCGAAGCTTGTACACTTGTACTCGAAGCTGGAGTTATGGGTAATGGTGGCGAGATTTTTATTTTTGACATGGGACAACCTGTTAAAATTGTAAATTTAGCTAAAAAAATGATTCGCTTGGCTGGCTATATTCCAGAGGTTGATATCAAAATCGAATTTACAGGTTTACGTCCAGGCGAAAAATTGTACGAAGAGCTTTTAAATCAAAAAGAAATTACTACCAAAACTCATAATCCAAAAATTATGATTGCTAAGGTTCAAGAATACGATTATGACTCCATAACAAGCCAAATTGAAGAGCTAATTGATTATAGTTTACTTTGTAAGAATTTTTTGACAGTATCACAGATGAAAAAAATTGTACCTGAATTTAAAAGCAAGAATTCGCAATATGAACGTTTGGATGTTTAGTTTTAAAAAGTTTAATAAGTTATAAAGTTAAAAAGGTTTGAAGAGTTTTCAATGTCATCACATCAACATATCATCAAATCATCACATCAAAATAATATATGATTTCTGTCGAACAATTAACAATTGAATTTGGTGGATCCCCTTTGTTCGACGAAATTACTTTTCTGGTAAATCAAAAGGATAAAATTGCCCTCGTAGGCAAAAATGGCGCTGGTAAAACCACCTTATTAAAGGTTTTTGCTGGTTTACAAATTCCAACTCGTGGCAACATTACACTCCCTAAAGATCTTACAATAGGCTATTTGCCTCAGCACATGATACATAATCATGGTACTACTGTGATGCAAGAGGCCGAAAAAGCATTTGAACACATTACTTCGCTTCAAGTTCAAATCGACCACATTAGCCAGGAATTGGCCGACCGTACTGATTACGACAGCCCTTCGTATCACGATTTAATTGATAGACTCTCGCATCATACGGAGCACCTAAATATAGTTGGTAGTGGTAATTTTTATGCCGAAATCGAAAAAACTTTATTAGGTTTAGGTTTTCTTCGTACCGATTTCGATCGTCAATGTTCGGAGTTTAGTGGCGGATGGCGTATGCGTATTGAATTGGCCAAAATTCTGTTACAACGTCCTGATATACTGCTGCTTGATGAACCAACAAATCACCTCGATATTGAATCGATACAATGGCTCGAAAACTTTTTGGCATCATCTAGCGGCGCAGTTATTCTTGTTTCGCACGACAAAGCATTTATCGATGCTGTAACAAACCGTACAATCGAAATTTCACTCGGTAAAATTTACGATTATAATGTAAATTACTCCAAATACATCGAACTTCGTAAAGAGCGTCATGATCAGCAAGTACGTGCGTATGAGAATCAACAAAAAATGATTCAGGATACCGAGGATTTTATTGATCGTTTTCGCTCCAAAGCTACCAAAGCCATTCAAGTACAGTCGCGCATAAAGCAACTCAACAAATTGGAGCGCTTGGAGGTGGATATGGAAGACAATTCACGACTGCATCTCAAATTTCCACCAGCACCTCATTCGGGAATAATACCTATTGAAGTAGAACATTTAACCAAAGCTTATGGCGATTATGTAGTGCTCGATAATGTTGGACTTATCATCAATAGGGGCGAAAAAGTGGCTTTTGTTGGCAAAAATGGCGAAGGTAAATCCACGCTCATAAAATGTATCATGAACGAGATTGAGTTTTCGGGCATATTGAAACATGGCCATAATGTAAAAATTGGCTATTTTGCTCAAAATCAAGCCTCGTTGCTCGATGAGACAAAAACTGTTTTCGAAACTATTGATTATGTGGCTGTTGGTGATATCAGAACTAAAATTCGTGATATTTTAGGCGCATTTATGTTTGGTGGCGAAGCTTCGGATAAAAAAGTGCAGGTATTATCGGGTGGCGAACGTAGTAGATTGGCTATGATTCGGTTACTACTAGAACCAGTAAACCTTTTGATACTGGATGAACCTACAAATCACCTCGATATGCGCTCAAAAGAAGTACTCAAAGAAGCAATCAAAGCATTTAATGGAACAGCAATACTTGTTTCGCACGACCGTGAGTTTCTCGACGGGTTGGTTGATAAGGTGTATGAATTTGGCAATAAAAAGGTACGGGAACACTTGGGTGGTATTTACGACTTTTTGCAGTACAAAAAAATGCAAAACCTGAATGAACTGGAGATTAAGAACCAATTGAAGCGTGAAGTAACTATCGAAGATAAATCGCAGTCCGAAAATAAATTGAGTTACGAAGCACGGAAGGAAATTAATAAAAAAATAAGGAAAGCAGAAAAAGATGTTGAGGAGATGGAAGGTTATATTCAGAATTTTGAGCATGAACTTCAGGAGATGAATAAAAAACTGGAATTACCCGAATTTGCTTCAGACTCAGATTTTATTATACAATATCAGAAAAAACAACGTGAATTGGAACATAAAATGTATGAATGGGAATTGCTCAGCGAAGTGTTGGACGATTTAAATGCAAGTATATAATTATCTGCTTATTTTTTTTGATTTTAGTGCAATTAAGATTAAGTCTTTCGATATATTTTTATTCACATAATTTTTGCTTTCAACATATTACTAGTTTTTGACTTGTACTGTGTTATGTTAGATATAAATTGCCGGCTGCTTTAGCTGCCTGAAAATTGTAAAATGGTCTTCGGCTTTAGCCAAAAAACTATACTATATTTGGCTAAAGCCCTTTGTGAATTTTCAATTCATCCACCCCATTCCGATATATCGGAATAAATTGCTGGGGCGGCAATTTAATAAATGCGCCATGATTCAACTAACATAACACTAGAAATTGCCTGTATAACATTATTTCTAACTTCTAACTTCTAATTTAATAGATGTCAACACTTTATCTTATACCTTGTTCGCTTGGTGAAACAAACTTCGATCGAATTTTACCTCAATACAATACCGAGATTGTTTCTTCGATAAAATATTTTATTGTGGAGGACTTGCGTTCAGCACGCCGATTTCTGAAAAAAGTAAATCCGGCTATTGTGATTGACGATTTGACTTTTTTTGTTCTTAATCAGCACACTACGGCTACTGAGTTAAGCTCGTATATTAAACCTATGACACAAGGGCATGATATGGGTGTAATTTCCGAAGCAGGTTGTCCGGCAATTGCCGACCCTGGTGCCGATGTGGTGGCAATGGCTCAAAGTCAACAGTTTAAGGTAGTTCCTCTTATTGGCCCATCGTCCATATTGTTAGCATTGATGGCTTCGGGTTTTAATGGACAGAGTTTTGCATTTGTAGGTTATTTGCCTGTACAGCCTACCGATAGAGTAAAAGCATTGAAAAAACTCGAAAATCGAATCTATTCCGAAAGTCAGTCGCAGCTTTTCATCGAAACGCCTTATCGTAATATGAAAATGCTGGATGATATTTTAAACAACTGCCAACCCAATACAAAACTTTGCATTGCAGCCGACATTACACTCGAAACCGAGTTTATTGTTACTAAAACAGTAAAAGCTTGGAAAGGAAATGTGCCGGATTTGAGTAAAAGACCCACTATTTTTATTCTTTATAAATAGCCTACGATCATATAAATAGCAACAATCAACAAAAATACAGCGTAGAATTTTTTGAATGCGTTAGTAGGTAATTTAATGCCTAGTTTTGAGCCAATTAAAGCACCAATAACCATTCCGAGTGCAATTATTGCGGCTATCCCAATATTCAAATATCCTTTATCAGCATAAATTAAAACACTAGGCAGACCTACCGGAAGTTGCAGTGCAGCCAATGAAGTGGCTACAGCCATTTTACCTTCGTAACGAAAAAGACTGATAAGTATGGGCACAATAATAATTCCACCACCTTTGCCAAACATACCTGCAAATATGCCGGCAGCAAAACCAACCAGAATAAAATAAAACCATTTGTTTTTCCTAATTTTTAAAGCTGGTTTTTCAACATTTCCCGTTTTGTCATTATTGCTATTCGAACCTAGGTATTTTTTACGTAAAGTTCCTATTTTTGCAAAAAAATCGAAATAGCTAAGCGCAATGTATAATAAAAAGCCTGAGTATAGTTTGGCAAGAATACTTTCACTTACATTTACGGCAAATTCGCCACCCAGAAATGAACCTGCAAATAAGCCCAATGCAATCCACAGCGAATCTTTAATGTTAATTAAACCGGCTTTGTAATAGGCAATAACACCAAAAACACCTACAGGTAATAGCATGGCAGCTAGTGAAGTAGCATTAGCATTCAAAATATCCATACCAAATATGGCAATAAGTGTTGGAACCATTACAATACCACCACCAATACCAAATAAACCCGATAAAATTCCGGCTGCAATACCAAGTAATAAAAATTCTATAAGTTCCATGCCGGTAATGATTTATTTTGTTGGGTCAACAATTGGTGTTTTTGAAATACGGTCGAAAAATGGACTTTTAGAACTACAACTGATAGGAATACCATAAATGGAACTGCAACCAGGCATTAAGTTCATTTCCTGAACCACACGTCCTACCGAAAACATTATACGGCTATCCACACGCTCGTCGGCTGCAACAGAGCAAGCCGAACCAATGGCAATTCCAACATCCACAGTATTGATAGCACAAGGTACGTCGTTAAATTCAAGTTTTTCGGCACAGGTTGAAAATCCACAATAGCCACAATTCAGATTATGTATCTGACTACGTGTACCAATTAAAACGATGGCTTCGGCTTGTAAAATATTTTCAGCATCGCGCATTACAAATTTCAGTTCGGTTTTCTCACTATAAACCAACATTGCGTCCGAAACTTTCTGAATATCATCGCCGGTAATCATTGCTACTTCGATAATATCAAAACCTTTGCCTTTAGGTGCTGTGCGGGCAGCAGTCATCATTTTGTTAGCGACTTCCAAGAGTCTTTCGGTACGTGTTTCACGTTCGTTAATAAACATATTGAGCTTGAGTTTGTTTTGAACTACAAAGATAGATTTTTTTAATGTATACAAAAAATGGAATTAAAAATAAACGAATATAAAATGGGCGAGAGGCCCGATGTAACAATTCCGGTAAGAGATTTTTTAAAACAATTGGGTGAAGAAGGAATACGAAAAATGGTTAGCAGGCATTATGACCTAATGCGTTTAAGCGATATTAAACATCTATTCCCTGAAAGTGATGAGGATTTTGAAAATGCAAAATTGCGTTCGTCCGATTTTATGATTCAGATTTGTGGTGGACCCGATTATTTTAATCAACATAGGGGGAAACCCATGATGATTAACCGTCATGCACCATTTAAAATCACACCCCAAGGTCGAATTGTATGGCTTACGTGTTATCGTCAGGCATTAATCGAAACAGGATTAACAGAGACTCTTATATGCTCGTTTTGGGAATATATAAATGTTTTTTCGGCATGGATGGTAAATGCTGAACAATAATTATATAAAAACTATTGTAAAGCTATTTTAGTAATAACTTTCCGTCGAATTCCATTCATTGTTGGCAAAGAAAAATCAAAATGAGGTAGCGTGTCGGAGAAACTTCCCTCCACCTTCGAACTGTCCGATAGTACAAAATTACATGTGATAATATGCTTTGAATCAGTAATTTTAACTGTAAACGAACCTCTACTAATATGTTTTTTTACCGAAAAGTTTTTGTTTTTTTCGAAATAATACAAACTAGCGCCTACATCAATTTTAAGATCATCTACTTTGAAATTCTGACCATGGAAAAATGTAAATGGTTTTGATGTGCTGTCTGCAACATACTCTCCCTCTGCTAAATAATCAACGCCATCGGGAACAAAAATATCGTCAATTGTTAGGTATTGACCTAATCCACTCAACTCACCTTCATCCGAAATCTTAAGCGAATCGCTGAAAAGCGAAAGTGAAACGACATTATTTTTTATATTAAACTGATCGTAATACGGTCCGTAAAATTCAACATATCCCTTGTCGTAGTGCGGTTTGGCTTCGTAAATATATGTTGCTATTGGCTCATCGGGCTTGCACGATAGGAAAGTGATGGCTACTGTGAAAAATAGGATGATACGTTTCATTAATAATTTATTTTATTGAATGATTTAATAACGTACAAAGATATAAAATGTTATGGCAATTGGACGAAAGAATCGAAATAATATCAATTTTTGGCTACTACATTTCGCATTTTCTTTGTATTGTTATATCTTTGTGTACTTTTGATAATAAATTCATTTTTATGATAACCAATTCGACCATTGCAGCCATTTCAACAGCGCCCGGAACAGGGGGTATAGCTGTAATTCGCGTTTCGGGACAGCAAGCATTTGAAATTTGTGATACCGTTTACAAGCCTAAAAACAAAGAACAAAGCTTATTGATACAGGCTGCCAATACGGTTAGTTTTGGAAATATTGTAAATAAGTCAGGTGAAATTATCGACGAAGTATTGGTAGCCGTTTTTCGAAATCCACATTCGTTTACAGGAGAAGATGTGATTGAAATTTCTTGTCATGGGTCTGTATTTATTCAGCAAAATATACTTCAATTGTTGATACAAAGTGGTTGTGCCTTAGCCCAACCAGGTGAATTTACGCAACGTGCATTTCTGAATGGAAAAATGGATCTCTCGCAGGCTGAGGCTGTGGCTGATTTAATAGCATCTACGTCAGCTGCTTCGCATCGCATGGCAATGAATCAAATGCGTGGTGGGTTTTCGAATGAATTAATAAAACTTCGAACACAATTACTCAATTTTGTTTCGTTGGTTGAGTTGGAACTCGATTTTTCGGAAGAGGATGTTGAGTTTGCAAACCGCGATCATTTAAAGCAACTTTCAACTGATATTGAACAACTTATTGCTCGTCTGGCAAATTCGTTTATTGTTGGAAATGCACTTAAAAATGGTATTCCTGTGGCTTTAGTTGGCGAAACCAATGTAGGTAAATCCACACTTCTAAATGTGCTTTTGAACGAAGATAGAGCTATAGTGTCTGATATTCATGGAACTACGCGCGATGTAATTGAAGATATTATTTCGATTAAAGGAATTAATTTCCGATTTATTGATACTGCCGGCATACGCAATACCAAAGATAAAATTGAGAATATGGGTATTGAACGCACCTATCAAAAGATTGAACAAGCTAGCATTGTGCTTTGGATTCTTGATTGTACTGAGCTTAGCGAGCATATTGAATGGTTAACTGAGCGTATTCAAAAACGTGCTGCTGGTAAAAAAGTAATTTTAGTGTTTAATAAAATAGATAAAATTGCCGAAGACGAACGCGATGTTTTAACGCATCTTTTTGATCAGTTCGATGGCGAACGAATTTATATTTCGGCTAAAAACCGAATAAATACCGAAGCGCTTGAAAATGCTTTGATAAATGCTTCACAGTTGCCCGAAATTCAGACCGACGATGTAGTTGTAAACAATGTACGCCATTTCGAAGCGCTTGAACATGCCTTGCAAGCCATTAAACGTGTTTCGGAAGGGCTTGAAAATAATATATCAGGCGATTTTTTATCGCAGGATATACGCGAATGCATGCATTTCCTCGGCGAAATTACCGGACAAATATCAAACGATGAAATTCTAGGAAATATCTTTGGTAAGTTTTGTATCGGAAAGTAAATATCTTAATTTCCTTTACTTTTGAATGCCAATGCGTACATTTTCATTTGTTTAACCATAGCAACTAAGCCATTCGAACGGGTAGGAGAGAGGTGTTCTTTTAAACCTATTTTGTCGATAAAATATAATTCGGTATTCAAAATTTCATCGGGTGAATGGTTCGACATTACCTGAAT
>CAIWIS010000077.1 GCA_903912795.1 uncultured Bacteroidales bacterium | reverse complement strand
TTACTACATAAAAAATGATTTTTTTTCAATTCCATTGAATAATACTCTTGTTTTCATATTCTTTCTATTTATTATTATAAGTCAAGACTAAAATACTTCTTATTTTACAAACTTCACAGCTTTGCCGTTAATCTTCACAATGTAAATACCATTATCCAGCGAACGACTATATGCACTGGTAACCACTGCTTTGTCGATAAGTGTTCCGTTAATGCTGTATAACTCGATATTCGATTTTTCGCTTACAGGAATAAAGATACCCGTTTTCGAAATTTGTACGCCAGCTTGCATAAGGGC
The DNA here is from genome assembly GCA_903912795.1 of uncultured Bacteroidales bacterium. Lineage (GTDB taxonomy): Bacteria > Bacteroidota > Bacteroidia > Bacteroidales > Paludibacteraceae > Paludibacter. Next base: position 4,460 of record CAIWIS010000077.1, on the reverse strand, counting down.
TTTGTTTAATCCTGTTGTTAGGAATGGCAATGTTGATTCGTGAGCACCAGCATAAGTATAAGATACATCACGCACTTTTCCTAAAACATCAGTAGTTACAGCAGCCAAACTTGGCATACGTAATAAGTTATCCTGAAGTGATAAGCCTGTAATGGTTAAGTCTCCATTAGCAGCATCGGTAAAGTTAACGTTTCCAATATGGCTGCCAGCATCCTGTCCTGTTCCCGTAGGAGTAGCTGCACTCCAAGTTTCACCAGTTGCATAGTCTGTTGCTCCAACTGCTCCAAGCAAACCACCAACGCCAGGGTGATAAGCTACATTATAATCGGAAGTAAATGTTGTTAAATCATTTACATTCAACACATAATGTTTTTGTAAATTGCCAGAGGCATTCGAACGGCTGTTGATAAAAATATTGTTCATAACAACATCCGTAGCTGAATAAACTTTTGCAAACGCTGCTGTATAGCTCGAACCAGCTGTACCAACTTCGGAACCACCAATTACTACTGTGTTATGGTAGAAATTATTGTTTTGGGTATTTGCTGTTCCCAATTTACGTATACCTACAATTGAAACTGCATTTGTAATACCATTTCCAAGGCTAATCATATTATTTACTGTGTTTGTCAATCCACGTGTAATAGAAATACCAACCACATTAGCAGCAGTATTTGTTGATGCTGTTTTCAGATTGTAAATTTTATTTTTCTCGATAGTAGATGCACCTGCATTTAAACTATGGAAATTAATACCATAAACATCAGTAGCAAGCGTAGTATTCGTGTTTTCAAGATTATAAATAGTATTTCCTCCAACAGTATTACCTGCACTGTTTGAGTTTAACACTATACCTACTAAACCGGCATCGATACCCTGAGTTGCAATAACTCTTGTACCTGCTGATTTAATATCACGAATAATATTATTACTTATTGAATTAACACCACCTCCGTTGTGATAAATACCGTTTATTGCCATAGAAGCTGTTGAAGTAGCTGTAAGATTTGCTATTTTGTTTCCTGTTAGTGTTGTTACTCCAACATTTCCAAAAGTGATCCCCCTTAAGTTAACCTGCCCGCCGGTATATGTTGAACCTTTGTGTTCAATACTATTTGCAACTGTTTCGCTACCAATGATATTATTTGTAAATGTCAATGCACCAGCGCCACTTGATGAAACGGCATATAAATGTCCTCTGTTTACTGTACCTAAATAATCAGCAATTATACCACCAATTTTATTATTAGAAAACACTTGAACTGCTGGACTTGCTGCAGTAACGATATTCATACCTACAGTAAGCGCACCAACTGCCGCAGCATTATACTTAACCACAATTGATCCGGTTGCTATAGTAGAACCAATAGTATTTCCAGTAACAGTTCCAACATTCACAGAACCAGCAGCATGCCAATAACCAATAAATGCTGAAGAGCCATTGGTAACAAAATCAGTAGTAATATCAAAATTTGCGATTGTATTATTTTGAATACTGGATGCTGTAGTAGTACCTACAGATGTATATAATCCAACAGGTTTTCCTAAACCTCCGCTTACAGTCCAGGCAGTACCACCAGCATTAGCCGCGGAACCTCCAATATAATTATCCTGAATTATAAAATTATTTCCGGTTGCAGCTGATATATAAATTCCATAGTGAAAGGCGGTTGTTGTTCCATTATAAGCACGTGAAGCAGTTTGATACAAACTATTTCCTTTAATTTCAAAATCTGTATTGTTTGTGTTAATGTTCATTCCATAGGTTGAATTTGTAGAAACATTACCAAGATAGAAGTCATAAATATTATTATATCTAATAATATTGTTGTTGTTCTCTTTAGCTGGAGATCCTCCTGCACCAATACCAACAGCGGCTGCTCCCATCCCATTAATGTCGTTATATTCTATTATATTGTTGTCGTTACCATCAGTTATAGCTGTTGAAGAAATAAAGATAATACCTGCGCCAGTTGATGGGCATTTACCGGTTATATTACAATATTGAATGGTGTTGTTTTTTGCATCATTTACTAATCGGATTGTACGGTTTCCATTATCAGCGTTACTTGTATGCGAAATTGTTAGAGACTTAGCTGCACCTGTTTTGTTTAATTTTCCATTAATAGTAACATTATCAGCACCAAGCAAATCAATAATTGTTCCTACAAAACTACCACTAATTGTTGCAGTTGCCGTTGGATAAATTGTTAAACTTGTCCAGCTTGCAGTAGTTGGTTGATTAAGTACAGCTGTAGCTGTTTCGGTAGTATTACCTGCAATTTTAATTTCAATATTCTTATTGCTATAATCTGTTTGAGTATTGATAGCATCAAATGCTGCTTTAAGTGTTTCATACGTATTGTCTATATTACTTAATGTGCCACTCAATGTTACCGGACGATTTACCGTAAATGTAGCAACATAATTATTGCTGTTATTTGACAACCAGCTATCACCAAGTGATGTACCCCAGCTTTTGGCCCAAATATGAAGTTGGTAAGAGCCTGAAGCTAACCCCGTGAGGAAACTCATGCTTCCACTCACATAACCAGGCTTTGTTCCAATGTAATTGTTACCTGAAACAAATGCGTGAGCCCAAACTATTTCAAATGGTGCTACTATTTCAGTTTGTCCATCGGCTGACATAATTTTATAATACAAAGCACCACCTGTACGGTCTTGAATATCACTCCAGTAGCTCAAATTTATATCCGATAACTCCAAACTCGAAACAGTTCCAAATGCAGCTCCTTGAAATGGAAGTGCTCCGGTTGTAGGATCGGTACCAATGTAGTAGTTATTTGGTGTTTCAACACCATTTACCTTAAGCGTCAAAAAATCATTGAACCAACCAGTATTACCAATCGGAACGGCATTAACCAAAGTACTTGCCATAATCGTGGCAAAAAACAAAAAAGTAATTTTCTTCATGATGAAATAATTTGTGGTGAATAATTACAAAATATCAAGTTTATAAATAATTTTAATAACGACCATTTTATTAATCTATTTTATTAAAATGGGCTACAAATATAAACAAAAAAAACATACAAACTTGTTCATCTGGTTCTAAAAAAACACAACTTTAATTTCAAAAACAACTAAATTATTACATTTCAGCTACTTAGCTTTTTCATTTTTTACTAAAATTGTTTGTGTTGGATATGCAAAGGTTAATCCTGCTGCTTTGAATTGCTTTAAAATGTCGAAATTGACACTAGAAGGCACTTCCATAATATCGCCCGTTTTTTTTATCCAATAAATAAATTTGATATCGAGTGAGTAGGCCGAAAAGTCAGAAAAAACAGCTACTAATTCCTTGGTATCAATGTCCTTATGAGTTTTTGGCATGTTTTTAAGAATCGTAATGGCTTGTTCCATTTGTTCGGGTGTAGTAGTATATGTCAACCCTATGTTCATTAAAACTCGTCGCATTTGTTCTCCTGTTATATTTTCGATGGAGGCTTCTACAATTTTGTAGTTAGGAATAGTCACCACACGCTTTTCGAGGGTGCGAAGTCGGGTGCTACGAATACCAATATCCTCCACAAAACCATCAAAACCATCTACTTTTACACGGTCGCCAATGCGAAATGGACGGTCGGTGAAAATGGTAATTCCACCAAAAATATTTTTAATGGTATCCTGAGCTGCTAATGCAAAAGCCAAACCGCCAATACCGAGTCCGGCAATAAGTGCACCCACATCAACACCCACATTACGAAGTGCCATCATTACTCCTACTGCCCATATTAATCCTAATATTGAACGGCGAATAATAGGCATCAAGGTATTATCGAGATACTTGGTTGATTTATCTTCGATTTTCGGAACCAAATATTCTTCGATTACGGCATTAACAAAACGCACCAAAAACCATGTAATATTCAGTACAATCAAAAACTGATAGGATTTTGCAAAAAAGGCGTCCACTTCCTGACTAAGATTCAACCGGCTACTTGCAATCCAAATTGCTAACAACATTACGCCCAGTAATACAGGCGCTTGCAACATTTGAAACAGAATGTCGTCCATCCTGTTTTTGGTTTTCGCTGTGAGTTTAATCAAAACATGCTTGTTAAACAACACAATAAGTTTGTTTAAAATTACAGCTCCAATTACAATTGAAATTGAAATTAGCCATTCTCTGACTGAATTTCCGTAGTAAATCTGTGAAAACATATCTTTTAGAAGTTAGAAGTTAGAAATTAGAAAATAAGTTACTTTGGTGTTCAATTATTAATAATTAATTGTTAATTATTAATTACAAATTAAACTCCGTCGCATCGCTCGGCATACGCCAATCGCCTCGAGGCGAGAGATTTATAGAACCTACTTTGGGTCCGTCGGGCATACAGGAACGTTTAAATTGCTGTTGAAAAAAGCGACGAACAAACACCTTGAGCCATTTTTCAATTGTTTCGGCATCATACATATCGTCAAAGGTTTTTTGAGCT
>CAIWIS010000076.1 GCA_903912795.1 uncultured Bacteroidales bacterium | reverse complement strand
AGTTCCATATTATTTAGCCAAAACCAATCGGTTAGGGTATTATGGCAATGGACTAGATAATAATCAGTTAAGCGGTGGTATTCGCTATTTTGACATGGCTTACTTTTGGGCTAAAGGCGGTAATGGTAGAGGTATTTATCGCTTTGTTAGCAATGATATTTTAGCTGCAAATGCAAATTCGAACACGCCATTGCCTTCGCTTGGTGCTATATTGACAAGCTTCGCCATTCGCGCATTCGCCATCGACGAAATTAATCTTAAAATATATTTTTCGGTAACTGCTCCTGCCGATAAAATTGGCTTTTGGGTATCAAACCTCAATGGATCAAACCCGCAACGCATTGAAGCTGCTCCTATGGACGATACTTCGCTTTATATAACCGGCATTGCCATTGACAATGAATCGAACAGAGTTTATTGGGCTTATCGTAGCCCCGAATCGGTAGGTGCTTCGGCTCCTATAGGCACCTGGGATGCGTATTATGTGAATAATCCAACTCACAAATCGGGTGTTAAAATGGCATCGTTGGCAACTGTTTACAAACCTGTTGGAACTATTGAATATTTTCTAAAAGATGTAGCAGTATACGGAATTGCTGTTGATAAAGTAAGAAGATAATTGTATGGCAAAAATTTTAATTATCGACGACGAACGTAGTATCCGCAATACTTTAAAGGATATACTTGAGTTTGAAAAGCATCAGGTGCAGCTAGCCGAAAATGGAAAAATTGGACTCGAAGTGGCACAATCTACGCCATTTGATATCATTTTCTCAGATATAAAAATGCCCGAAATGGATGGAATAGAGTTCCTCGGTGCACTCAAAGTAACGGAAGTTGAAGCGCCTGTTATTATGATTTCGGGACATGGCAATATAGATACTGCTGTAGAATGTATCAAAAAAGGTGCTTTTGATTTTATTGAGAAACCTATTGATCTTAACCGACTTCTCATTACGGTACGCAATGCGTTGGATAAAAACACATTAGTGGTAGAAACAAAAAATCTAAAAAAGAAAATTGCCAAACGTCATCAAATGATTGGAGCTTCGCCAGCCATACAAAAAGTGCGCATGATGATTGACCGAGTGGCACCAACCGAAGCGCGTGTTTTAATAACAGGCGAAAATGGAACCGGAAAAGAAGTTGTTGCTCGGTTATTATTCGAAATGAGTAGCAGAGTAAATGCTCCATTTGTTGAAGTGAATTGTGCTGCCATTCCATCCGAACTAATTGAAAGCGAACTTTTTGGACACGAAAAAGGCTCTTTTACTTCGGCCATAAAACAACGTATAGGGAAATTTGAACAAGCCGATACCGGAACAATATTTTTGGACGAAATAGGCGATATGAGTCTTTCGGCTCAAACCAAAGTACTACGCGTATTACAGGAAAACGAACTCACTCGCGTTGGAAGCGATAAAAGTGTGAAGGTGAATGTTCGCGTGCTTGCAGCCACCAATAAAAATCTAAAAAAAGAAATTGAAGCAGGTAATTTTCGCGAAGATTTATTTCATCGCTTAAATGTAATCCCAATTCATGTACCCTCGCTCGACGAGCGCAAAGAAGATATTCCACTTTTGGTGAGTCATTTTTGCGAATTGATTTGTACCGAACAAGGTATTCAACCCAAGGTGTTCGATGCAAATGCATTAACAAAACTACAATCACGTTCATGGACCGGAAATATTCGAGAACTACGAAACGTTGTGGAACGACTAATCATACTTGGTGGACAAGCTATAAGTCAGGACGACGTAGAAATGTTTGCTTAAAAATCAACCCCTAAGGAGAATAATTGAAAGAATATATGAAAAGAATTACCGAATTGAAAATAGCCTTATGCGCTGACCATGCAGGTTTTGAATTAAAAAACATAGTTATTGAATATCTACAATCGAAAAATGTAATGGCTTTACACGACTTTGGAACTTATTCAACCGAAAGTTGCGACTATGCTGATTTTGCACATCCAATGGCTTCGGCTGTTGAAAATGGCGAGTTCGATTTTGGCATATCGATATGTGGCAGTGGCAATGGAATTAGCATGACAGTAAATAAACATCAAGGAATTAGAGCCGCCCTTTGTTGGAACGAAGAAATTGTGGCTTTGTCACGTCAGCACAACAATGCAAATGTTTTGTCGCTTCCTGCTCGCTTTGTAACCGTAGAACAAGCATTGAAAATGGTCGATGTGTTTTTCGCTACTGATTTCGAAGGTGGACGTCACCAAAATAGAATTGATAAAATACCACAGTGTTGACATTAGACAACGGACAACTGACAACTGATGTGCCAATAAGAAAACGTGCGAAGCACCCACTAACGCGAACCTGCCTGCCGCAAGCAGGGCTAAATAACGCACGAAGTGCCCAATAACACGTAGCAAGTAACGTGCGAAGCACAAAATAACGCCGAAGGCAAAATAACAATAAAAAAAATGCAACGTACAGAAATAGCTCAATATGGCGAATTCGGATTAATTAAACATTTAACCGACAAATTTATAATCCAAAATGCATCGACACTTAAAGGTGTAGGCGATGATGCTGCTGTGCTCGACTACAAGGACAAACAAATTCTTGTTACCACTGATTTATTGCTCGAAGGTGTACATTTTGATTTGGTATACGTACCTCTTAAACATTTGGGTTACAAGGCTGCTATTGTCAATTTTTCGGATATTTACGCCATGAATGGTCAGCCCAAACAAATTACTGTTTCGTTGGGTGTTTCCAAGCGATTTTCGGTTGAAGACCTTGAGGAGTTGTACGCAGGCATTCAATTAGCTTGCAAAACATATAATGTGGATTTAGTGGGTGGCGATACTTCGGCATCGCTCACTGGACTTACAATTAGTATAACCTGCCTTGGCGAAGCCGAGAAGGATAAAATTGTATACCGCAATGGAGCTAAACCAAATGATTTGATTTGTGTAACGGGCGATTTGGGCTCTGCATATATGGGATTGCAATTGCTCGAGCGCGAAAAAATTGTATTTTCGGCTAATACCGAAGCACAACCCGATTTCGACGATAAAGATTATATTTTACAGCGCCAACTTAAACCCGAAGCGCGCAAGGACATAATAAAAGCCTTAGCCGACAAAGGAATTGTTCCCACGTCGATGATGGATATTTCGGATGGATTATCGTCTGAATTAATACATATTTGCACACAAAGCAATGTAGGTTGCCGTGTGTACGAAGATAAAATTCCAATTAATTACCAAGCAGTGGTAATGGCCGAAGAATTAAATATGAGCATAGTAACAGCCGCACTCAATGGTGGCGAAGATTACGAATTGCTTTTTACAGCTTCGATCGAAGATTACGAAAAAATCTTAGCCCTTGATAATGTTGGCATTGTAGGTCATATCACTAAACCCGAACTTGGCTTAAACCTAGTTGGTCGCGAAGGCGAGGAAATTGGTTTAAAGGCGCAAGGTTGGAATTCGTTGAAATGATTAGTTTTAGAATGTGATAGCCACTCCTACCCCGTTTTGAACCGCTGTAAGTTGTATTTGTTGTTTTGGGATTGTATACGAAGTTCTTTTGGTGACCATATTATAGCTTTGTACCGCTTTTTTAAGTTGATTATGAGAGGCGCTAACTATGGGCAATGTAACAACTAATATACCACAACCAATACCTGTCATTTTCAATCCAAGTTCTGGCCTATAAAATACTGTTCCCAAACCATAACCAACAAAAAAACCACCAATATAACTCATTACACCTGCAAAACCAGAAGTGCTTTTAGCCGCCTGATATAACCCGAACGACTGGGTATTTTTATTAAAAAACGATTCTAATTGCGTAAGAGTTAATCGCTCACCTTTATACGTATAACTATAACCAATTCCACTTTTTGCAATCTGAATAGTGTCTTTCAATTCTTTTGTCAATACTATTCCATTTGGTAATGTGTCGTTATCGGTGGCAGCAATTTTTTCAGGTTGAGGCGCTATATTATAGGCTAATGCCGAAAACTGATGACAAGTACTACCCAATGGACTTGGTTTAATATGGTCGGTAATACAAATAGCATTTGCCCCCACTTTTCGGGCTTCCTGAAGCAATACATTAAGCATAGCATCGTAGTTGCAGTTTGTAGTAAAGCCGCTATCACCAACATCAATACGTCCGATTTTCGTAGCATTTTCGGGTAACTCACTCTGCAAATAATAAATTTTTACTTCTTGACCTGCTGAAGCAGGTGCTATACTACGCACAATATTGGTCGTAATACGAGGCGAACACGAACACAACACTATCGCAAACGCTGCTAGGAGATAAAATTTTGTCATACTTTTCATTTCATTTATACGTTTAAATTTGTTTTTATCAATTGTGCTAAATCAGGTCTTACATTTGCTTTTTTAGCATACTGATCCCAATCTTGAACTATGGATTTTATTTCTTCAATCAATTTTTCCGCTTTTTTAATGTTATTTGCTATCGCAATAGTCATAAAGTCGGCAGTAGTGATGTTTTTACGTTTGCCATTAATGCTCAATGTTAGCTGATTAACCCACACATTATTCGGGTCGTACGAATAGCAAATATCATAAGCCGGACTCAACTCCCAACGACCGCCTTTTTTCAATCGAAACGAAAAATTCTTGGTATGGTCATCGTAGTTTGTTGCCAACACATTGAATACCATCCGCTTAAACATTTGTTCCGCTTCCGGATACGTTAATCGGAGCAAACGCATAGTTTGAAATAACTGTTCGTAGCTGTAACTATATAATTCTTGAAAGTCCAAATGCTGCATTCCACACCATGTTTGAATGTGATGTTTTATGTCATTGCCATCTCTATCAAAGCGTTTTGTCATAAAATGAGCACGTCCGTTTTCTTCCAATAACTCACTATCCATCATATCAATACCACAGTCTTTGGCCATTAAATAATACGCAAACTCTACGTTACCGTATCCATAACTTTCGCCAAATTGTGCATCGGTTACACCATCCAGTTTAAGCAACCAATGTTCAAAACCAATGGGAGCATTAGCCTGACCCGATTTTATTTCACCTGTTGTTTTATTGTAGGCAATAACTGCTTTGGCTCTGGCGCCACCAGCCGAAGTACCAATTTTCAGGATTTCACTCAGGGCTTTTTCCTCTTCATGTTCACTCAACATCACATTGAAATTTTCTCTTCCGGTGAGCATTTTTTGTGCAATTTCCACCAGACTTTTAATTTCGATAGTATCCACACTATCAGCCGATTTCATATTTGATGGCTCAAACTCCAATGCACCCATACCTCTTGACCCTGTAAAACAAAGTTGCTCAACAGGATTCATGCTATTTTGCGGACGACCATTTTGAGCCAACCACAAATTTATCAACTGATTACCATATCTATCGGGCAAAGTATCGGCCAACATGCCAGGCAACCCCTTAAACGTCGACACTAATTCGTCCTTTCTTTTCCGAAGCTCTGGAAAGCGATAAATGCGGTCACCATTGCTTATAGGCATTTTAAGTGGCGACAAATCCCAGCCTTTGGCAATGAATTTTTCGTTATACTGAAAACTGGCAAGCTGCTGTTGTTCGTCCCAGCGTATGGCGCCTACCGTTTCGCCCCATAAATTTACTTTTGCAACGTCTACCATCCTATATCGCTTACTACATTACCATCAATATTTTTTTTTCGAGCTCGTATTCTTGTTTTCATTTTCATCTTAGCATAAGCTATCGGGCTTATTTCGTCAAAAGGTTTAAAAACATCCATTATATAAAGCAACTCTAAGGTACGTAAAATTTGAATAAAATTACTGATAGATACATTCTCGCCACGCTCAAGCAAACTTAGCGTGGATCTACTAACTCCTGCTGCTTTTGCCACTTCGCTTTGCGATTTGTTTTGACCAATACGTTCGCGCTGAATAAAATGACCAATGGTTTCACTTAATCCTTTATCGGTCATTGCATACCAATTATTGCTTGATATATCATTCATAATATAGTATATTTATTGTTTGTGCCTTATATTCACTGCAAATATACAACATTAAATTTGATATTCCAAATATTTTTCATTTTGATTTATATATAATGCATTAAGTACACTTATCACCGTTTATGAATGATATATAAGTCATTTATAGATAAAACAAAGTATTATGGCGTTCTTTTTATTCAAGTTGTGGTTGGATGAAATTACAGCGAACCAAGTGTCATGCAATTTGTACTTAAAAAAAACACAAATCCCCAACAATCAAATTTGATTATCAGGGATTTACGTAGATTTATTTGTTGTCTTACCAGGACTCGAACCTAGACAGGCAGATCCAGAAACTGCAGTGCTACCATTACACCATAAGACAATAATTAATTAATAATTAAAAATTTGGAGATTGTTTTTTACAGTAAACGGTTGAAATTCAACAGGGAATATCAACCGTTTATTTTTTTGTTGTTGTCTCACCAAGATTCGAACTTAGACAGGCAGAACCAAAAACTGCAGTGCTACCATTACACCATGAGACAATCATATTGTTGCTTTCTTTCAAAAGCGGTGCAAAGATACGATTGTTTTTCGTTTTTGCAAAATTATTTTGCAATTTTATTGCAATAATTTATGCTATCAATGTGTATTGTGTAGACTATTCGGCTATTATCAAATAATAATTTTTCTTTCCTTTCTGTGCTAAAAGGTATTTTCCATTCAATAAACTTGATATTCCTATAACTTCATCCTGACTTTCCAATTTTTCTTTATTTAAACTTACACCACCCGCTTGTACCATTTTGCGCATTTCACCTTTCGAAGGAAAAACAGCAGCATCATCAACCAACAAATCAATGGCTTTAGCACCCACTTCGAAAACCGATTTAGCCACTTTAAATTGTGGAACTCCTTCAAAAACAGCTAACAAAGTTTCTTCGTCGAGCTTTTTCAACGCTTCGGAAGTGGCATTTCCAAACAAGATATTCGATGCTTCGATAGCTGCATTATAATCCTCTTCGGAGTGTACCATTATGGTTACTTCTTTGGCCAATCGTTTTTGCAAAATACGTGTATGTGGAGCTGCGGCATGTTCAGCAATCAAGGCCTCAACTTCAGATTTTTCAATCGAAGTAAAAATTTTAATGTATTTTTCGGCATCTGCATCGCTCACATTTAACCAAAACTGGAAAAATTTATAAGGAGAAGTATAACGGCGATCCAACCAAACATTTCCACTCTCAGTTTTGCCAAATTTACCACCATCGGCTTTGGTAATAAGCGGGCAAACCAACGCAAAGGCATCGCTATCAGTTTTACGGCGAATTAATTCTGTTCCAGTGGTTATGTTTCCCCATTGATCGGAACCACCCATTTGCAATTTGCAGTTTTTGTTCTGATTCAACCACAAAAAGTCATAACCTTGTAATAACTGATACGAAAATTCGGTAAACGACATACCCACGCTCGATTCGCTGCTCAAACGTTTTTTTACAGAATCTTTGGCCATCATGTAGTTAACGGTAATATGCTTTCCAATATCGCGTATAAAATCGAGGAATGAATAGCTCTTCATCCAGTCGTAGTTGTTAACTAATTCGGCTGCGTTAGGCGCATCGCTTTCGAAGTCAAGAAATTTGGCCAATTGCACTTTTATACATTCTTGATTGTGACGGAGGGCAGCCTCGTCGAGTAAATTACGTTCGGCCGATTTGCCCGAAGGGTCGCCAATCATGCCGGTAGCCCCACCAATCAGCGCAATTGGTTTGTGACCAGCATGTTGAAAATGACGGAGCATCATTACGCTTACAAGATGTCCAATATGGAGCGAGTCGGCTGTGGGGTCAATTCCCACATAAGCTGCTGTTAATTCTTTAGCTAACTGTTCTTCAGTACCTGGCATCATGGTATGTATCATACCACGCCATTGAAGTTCTTCGATAAAATTCATGTGTTTATATTTATTTTTTTATTTGTCACATGGAACCTTTGATGTTTAAAATAATCATTACTTTGTGTGTTAATAATTATTTTAAACATTTCGGTTTCATCTTTATATCTTTTTATTCTGTTTTTACGAAGTGCAAAGATACAAAAATCTTCGGTTAATAGAAGCATTATAAGGCTAACTGAATAATTTTCACTACCTTTGCACCCTCAAAAAAAAGATTGTGTTACATGCAGAAAATTAGAAACATTGCAATTATTGCTCACGTTGACCATGGTAAAACTACATTAGTAGATAAAATGTTGATGGCCGGGCATTTATTCCGCGACAATGAAACCGCCGGCGAGTTAATTATGGATAATAACGACCTCGAACGCGAGCGTGGAATTACCATTCTTGCCAAAAACGTATCCATCGATTATCAGGGATGCAAAATTAATATTATTGACACTCCGGGTCACGCCGATTTTGGTGGCGAGGTGGAACGTGTTTTGAACATGGCCGATGGCGTGCTGCTATTGGTGGATGCTTTCGAAGGTCCAATGCCTCAAACACGCTTCGTGCTTCAAAAAGCCCTTCAAATTGGATTGAAACCGATTGTTGTTGTAAATAAAGTAGACAAACCAAATTGTCGCCCCGATGAGGTGCACGAAATGGTGTTCGATCTTATGTACAACCTCGATGCTACCGAAGATCAGCTTAACTTTCATACAATATACGGTTCAGCCAAAAATAACTGGATGAGCGAAGATTGGAAAAACGAAACAGATAATATTTTACCATTGCTCGATGCTATTATCGAACACATTCCGGCTCCCGTAATGCTCGAAGGCACACCTCAAATGCTAATTACCTCACTCGATTATTCGTCGTACGTAGGTCGTATTGCTGTCGGACGTGTACATCGCGGTATTTTGCGCGAGGGTATGGATGTGAATTTGGTAAAACGTGATGGTAAAACTACAAAATGTCGTATTAAGGAGCTACATACTTTTACTGGTTTAGGACGCACCAAAACTAACGAAGTAAAATCAGGTGATATTTGTGCACTGGTAGGTATCGAAGGTTTCGAAATTGGTGATTCGGTATGCGATTTACTAAATCCTGAACCATTGAAACCGATTGCCATCGACGAACCAACCATGAGTATGGTTTTCACTATCAATAACTCTCCGTTTTTTGGCAAAGAAGGTAAATTTGTTACCTCACGCCACATACACGACCGCTTAATGAAAGAATTGGATAAAAACTTAGCGCTTCGCGTGGAGAAAAATCTGGATTCGGACATTTGGAATGTATACGGACGTGGTGTACTTCACTTGTCGGTACTAATTGAAACCATGCGCCGCGAAGGCTATGAACTTCAAGTAGGGCAACCACAGGTTATATACAAAGAAATTGACGGCAAACGTTGCGAACCAATTGAACAATTAACCATTAATTTACCGGAAGAATGTTCGGGCAAAATTATTGAAATGGTAGCCATACGCAAAGGCGAAATGCTCAGCATGGAAGTTATGAACGACCGCATACAGTTGGAATTTCTTATTCCATCGCGTGGAATTATTGGCTTGCGCAATAGCGTTTTAACTGCTTCGGCAGGTGAAGCCATTATGTCGCATCGCTTTTTCGAATATCAACCCTACAAAGGTGAAATTGACAAACGCAATAACGGTTCAATCATAGCCATGGAAGGCGGTACCGCATTTGCTTATGCTATTGATAAATTACAAGACAGAGGTCGTTTCTTTATCTTCCCACAGGACGATGTTTATGCCGGTCAGGTAGTAGGCGAAAGTGCTAAAGAAGGCGATATGGTAGTGAATGTTACCAAATCGAAAAAACTAACCAACATGCGCGCTTCTGGTGCCGACGATAAAACCAAATTGATTCCTCCTATTGTATTCAGTTTAGAAGAAGCCTTGGAATATATTAAAGAAGACGAATATGTGGAATTAACACCTACAAAAATTCGTTTGCGGAAAATTTACTTAGACGAAAACGATCGTAAACGCAATTCGAAGAAATAAGAATTCTTGAAATAGAAATTGAAGCGCAAATCAGATACAGAACAAGTATTTGGTTTGCGCTTTTTTTATTTTTTGACTAATACAAAGTGTTAAATATTTAGTTGCGAGAATATTATATAAAAATATCTACTATATTTGCGGTTTACATGCTTTCCAACTCTTTGATAACTAAAAGTATTAACTTTTTAAATTATACAAACATGAGAAAATTTACACTTTATGTGATATTATTGTTGGTATTTGTTACGCCAAAAATTGTTGCTCAAGCCGATAGTACAAGTACTATTTATGGTTGCATGGATCAAAAAGCCAAGAATTTTAATCCATTAGCCACTAAGCCGGCACCTTGTTATTACGATTCTACAACAACTACGAATCCAATCTATGGTTGTAAAGACCCTAAGGCAAAGAACTACAATCCATTAGCCACTATGCCAGCACAGTGTTTTTATGATTCAACGACAACTACGAATCCAATCTACGGTTGTAAAGACCCTAAGGCAAAGAACTACAATCCACTAGCCACTATGCCAGCACAGTGTTTTTATGATTCTACGACAACCAATCCGATATATGGTTGTATGGATCAAAAAGCAAAGAATTTTAACCCAATGGCCACTATGCCAGCGCAGTGTTTTTATGATTCAACAACTACAAATCCAATTTATGGTTGTATGGATCAAAAAGCAAAGAATTATAACCCAATGGCCACTATGCCAGCGCAGTGTTTTTATGATTCAACAACTACAAATCCAATTTATGGTTGTATGAATCCATTGGCAAAAAATTACAATCCGTTGGCAAATACGCCCAATGGTTCTTGTATTTTTAGCGATTCTACAAATGTAATTTGGGGCTGTATGAATCCATCGGCAATAAACTATAAACCATCCGCAACAAAAGATGATGGAAAATGTCAGTTTGGCGATACACTGAAATTGATTTTTGGTTGTATGAACCCTAAAGCATTGAATTTTAATAAATTTGCAACAAAAGAAGATGGAAGTTGTAGATTCCCAATTACAAATGAACCTATTTATGGTTGTACCAATCCGGTTGCTCGTAATTACAATTCAATGGCAACTATCGAAAACGGAAGTTGCTTGTTTGGCGATTCAACTATGATTGTTTGGGGTTGTATGAACTCTACTGCCACCAATTATAATCCAAAAGCTGTAAAAGACAATGGCACTTGCGTGTTTGGTAACCAAAATTACATTTTTGGTTGCATGAATCCAACTGCCAAAAACTTTAACCAACAAGCAAACAAAGAAGATGGAAGTTGTATTTTTGTTGATTCGGCACATGTAGTTTGGGGATGTACCAATCCAATAGCCAAAAACTATAATCCAAAGGCAGATAAGGAAAATGGAACTTGTATTTTTGTTGATTCGGTTCAAGTTGTTTGGGGTTGTACAAACGTACAAGCCATGAATTACAATCCGAAGGCAACAATGGAGAATGGTAGTTGTGTTTTTGCGAAAGACCCAACCGTAATTTATGGTTGCACCAAACAAGGCGCATTAAATTATAACCCATCGGCAAATAAAGAAAATGGTTCATGTATTTTTAAAGATTCAACCATTACGGTGTTAGGATGTACCAATCCGATGGCAAAAAACTACAATCCACTTGCTTCAAAAGACAATGGAACTTGTATTTTCCAGGATTCGACTAAAATGATTCTTGGGTGTACCAACCCAACGGCCAAGAACTTTAACCGTTTGGCAACTCATGATAACGGAACTTGTGTGTTTAGCGACGAAGCAACAAAAATCTTCGGTTGTACCAAACCAACGGCTAAAAACTACAATCCATTAGCAACGGTCGAAAATGGTTCGTGCGTATTTGCAGACTCAATTAAGTTGCCTATTTATGGCTGTACCAATAAACTAGCATTAAACTATAATCCGCTTGCCACTGTAAATAATGGAACATGTAAGTTTGAAGAACAACTTATAAAAGGCTGTACGGACAAAAAAGCGAAAAACTTTTATCCATTAGCTCGTGTAAATGATGGAACCTGTAAATACGATTCGATAAAAACTGTTTATGGCTGTACCGATTCGTTGGCATTGAATTACAATCCATTAGCTAAAATCGACAACAAGAATTGCGTTTATCAAACTCAAATTCCAGGTTGTATGGATGTATTAGCGCTGAATTACAATCCGTATGCAAATGTGAAAGATGGTTCTTGTAAATATCCGGTTAAAATTTGGGGTTGTACCGATAAAACGGCTTTGAACTTTAATCCAAATGCGACGCACAATGATGGTAATTGTCAGTACACCACACAAATTTATGGATGTACCGACCCGTTGGCTACTAATTACAATCCATTGGCAACAAAAGACAATCGTACTTGTGTGTTTGCACCAGTTGCTTCGTTGGGTTGTACTAACAAACAAGCGTTGAACTTTAATCCGAATGCCAATACCGACAATGGAACTTGCGTGTTCGAAACTATTACTGACACTATTGTGGGTTGTATGGATAAAGCTGCTAAGAATTACAATCCTGTGGCAACAAAACCAAGCGGTAATTGCGTGTTTGCAGGAGCAACAATTTCGGGCTGTACTTCGCCAATGGCTTTGAACTACAACAAATTGGCAACAGTGGAAGACGAAAGTTGTATTTTTGCGAAACCAGTAAATATTGTTTTACCAATAGATAAAGATGCATTAGTAGCTGTAAAAGACACCTTGGCAAAAATTGTTGAAGGCTCTTGCTCATTCGACTTTAACACACCAATCGATACAGTTTACATTGTCAGTTCTTCCATTATCAGTTTGAATGAAATTCAAGTGGTTTGGGCAATTAAACAAGGCACTAATATAACCAATGTAACCTCAAATTATACCGTTGATAAAGATGGTAAATCGTTGTTATTCCTATCATTGGTTTGTAATGGTGGTGGTTCAAAAGTAATTGCAACTGGCAGATATGGGGCTCCTTATGGCGGCTCATCTGTTCAAGGTGTTACTGTATCGTCCTATTATCAAGTTCCTACAACACCAACACGATTGATTGCTCTCAATCAAACAAAAGCGGGTGTGAGTATGTATCCAAATCCAGTGAAAGATATGTTGCAAATCGATTATAAAAGTAATCGTACTGAAAATATCACTATTTGGATAAGCAGTTTGGATGGTAAACGTTTGATATCGAAGCAAATGAATGCTTTGATAGGTCAGAATCGATATGAAATAAACACTTCGTCATTAAACGAAGGAATTTATATGCTAACCATTCATTCAAATTCAACTTTGATACACGTAAATAAATTAGTTAAAAACTAATTGGGTACAAATTTGAAGATTTGAAGATTCTAACTAGAACAGTTTTATAACTATTTTTTAATACCAACAAATCCCGACTTCAAACTTTTTGCTGTCGGGATTTGTTTTTAAACTTTATGATATTACAACGCCTCTTTTTACTGTTTATTTTTAGTCTGTTATTCCAATTGGGGCAGGCTCAGGACACGCTTTATATATTTACCAAACACGATTGTTCGGTTTGTAATCAAACAAAACAAGTGCTTTCGGCCAGGGGTGTAACTTATCTGGAGAAAGATGTAGCAAAACCTGCCAATGCTTCCCAAATGCTTAGCAGACTGGCTTTTTCAGGGTTTAAAAGTAGTATTTATATGCCTGTTATTTATGTGGGTAAAAAACTTTTGCATCCAGCTTATTCTACCGATAGCGGCTTGGTAAACGTTGAGATAAATGTAGTTGCCGACAGTATACTCCAAAGTTACCGAAGAGGCGAAATAGCTAAAGTGATTATGCCAGTAGCCACTCAAGCAAACGTAAAACAAGTTTTGGATGGCACTGCCGACTGTCAACATACAACCGGAGCTGTTTATGTGGTAGCTGCCAATTATCCGCTGGAAAAAGAAGCAGTTGGAGCAGTGCAGATTTTATTGAAAAATGGCTATCCCAATGCTGGTTTT
>CAIWIS010000075.1 GCA_903912795.1 uncultured Bacteroidales bacterium | reverse complement strand
TATTGTAATGTTACCGGACAAACAGCTCCTTCAAGTCATGCCGAATTTGTTCGTTGTATTTTCGAAAGTCTATCGCTAAAATACAAATACGTGTTAGGTTTGTTGAAAGATTTGGCACCATTCCCAATCGAAAAATTACATGTTATTGGTGGCGGTTCAAAAAATCCTTTGTTAAATCAATGGACAGCCAATTCAATTGGAATTCCGGTTATTGCCGGACCATCCGAAGCAACTGCTATTGGTAATATTATGATTCAGGCAAAAGCTGCAGGTTGTGTTGATTCGTTGCAGGAAATGCGCCAGATTATTGGCGAATCGGTTCAATTGGATGAGTTTATACCTGAAAATACAGAAGAATGGATGGAAGCTTATGAAAAATTCATGAAGATAATAGCAGCCCCCTAAATCCCCCTACAGGGGACTTAAAGACTTATTCTCTGATTTAAAAACTTTATTTATAGATATAAATTTTAAAAACATAGCTATATCTAAGTCCCCATTTGGGGGATTTAGGGGGCTTTAAATAATTATATGGCAACAGTTATTATTCTACCCAAACAGGGTCAATCGGTTGAAAGTTGTATCATTACCGAAATCAAAAAGAAAAAAGGTGATACCGTAAAAAAAGGCGACGTTTTGTTTGCTTACGAAACAGACAAAGCATCGTTCGAAGAAGAATCGCCTGTTGATGGTGTAGTTTTAGAAAGTTTTTACAACGATGGCGATGAAGTGCCTGTTTTGTTGGATATGATGGTTATTGGTCAACCCGGTGACGATTATTCCGGACTTCTTCAGACAGCAGACAACAGTCAACAGACAACAGTTGTTATAGAGCCACAAGCAGTTGAACAAGCAAAAGTGGAAGTTGTTGTAGCAACAGAATCATCAAATCAACACATCAACACATCATCACATCAATCTTTTGTTTCTCCTCGCGCCAAAAACCTTGCAGCCGCCGAAGCTATCGATGCTTCGCAATTGGCTGGTTCAGGTCCTGCGGGTCGTGTGATTGAAAAAGACGTGAAAGCGGCACTCGAAAATCGTCCGAAATTGACTCCGCTAGCTAAGAAAATTGCTGCCGAAGAAGGCGTGCAACCACAAGGAGCAGGTTCAGGATTGGCAGGAACTGCAAAATCGACTGATTTGGCTGCACCTGCAAATGCAATTTATGGTGTTGACTACGAAGACAAAAAGCTTTCGAATATGCGTAAACTCATTGCAAAAGCAATGCATGCTTCGCTTCAAAACTCAGCACAATTAACTCACCATTTGGGAGCCGATGCGCGTGTAATCCAAAACTTACGCAAAAAAGCAAAAAAAGCATTCGAAGCCGGAACATTATCAGCAAATCTGACTATTAACGATTTTGTATGTTTTGCTGTGGTAAAAGCGTTGAAGAAATTCCCGAATGTAAACTCTCATTTCTTGGGCGACAGCATGCGTTTGTTCAACAAAGTGCATTTAGGTTTGGCTGTTGATACCGAACGTGGTTTGATGGTGCCTGCAGTACGAAATGCCGACGACTTGTCAATTATAGGTTTATCGAACCAGATGAAAGAAGTTGCCAATCAGTGTAAAAAAGGTGCTATTTCGCCCGAATTATTGGCCGCCGAAGCAGCAACTTTCACGGTTTCGAACCTTGGAGCTTATGGTGTAGAAATGTTTACTCCGGTAATCAATCTCCCACAATCGGCTATTTTAGGGGT
>CAIWIS010000074.1 GCA_903912795.1 uncultured Bacteroidales bacterium | reverse complement strand
TTAGCTGTGCGGAGAGCTATTGCCGATGTTGAAATTAATATTTTAAAAATGCGCCTCGCCACACGCGATATTATGCTTGCTACTACCGAGAACGAAAAGGAAGCTGGTTTATTAACTATTCAGCAAGCCGAATTAGAGGTTGAAAGAAGTTTTAAAATAATAAATGAAAAGTATTTGGGTTCAAAGAAGCATGTAGATGAAGCCTATGATTCATTTAAGATTTGGGATAAATTGCGCGAGAAAAACATCCAAAAGGCACTGAATGGTAATATTGTAGAAGTAAAAAATAGTATTGCTGTGACTGGTGATATTGGCAAGCTGCGCGAAGACATGCTTCGGAAAATACAAGTTATATCTGATTTTGCTTTAAACAAAACAGTTAGTTTAAACCAAACATCTGCTACAGTTGCAGAACAATTAGCAACCCAACTTATAACTATTACATTCATTGTTATTATCTTAACGTTTTTTATTTCGGCGTATTTAGTTTATATTATCCGAAAACCGCTTTTGGAAATAATAAATGTTGCAAAAGCTTATCGATCAGGGAATTTGGAAGCTCGAAGTAAAAATGAATCGAATAATGAAATTGGCAATTTAGCAAGTGCTTTCAACGATTTACTTCACACTATACGGGATGAAAAAGTAATTTCAAATAAAATTGAACGGATATCGGATGCTATGTTGAAAATTGACAATTCACGTAGTTTCTTTAAAGAATTTTT
The DNA here is from genome assembly GCA_903912795.1 of uncultured Bacteroidales bacterium. GTDB lineage: Bacteria > Bacteroidota > Bacteroidia > Bacteroidales > Paludibacteraceae > Paludibacter. Next base: position 4,402 of record CAIWIS010000074.1, on the reverse strand, counting down.
ACCTGTTTTTGCTGCGGAGACCAACTCGGTGTTAGGTGCTTTTTATATGATTAACGATGCGAAAAACGGGTATTATTTGTACGAATCGGTGGGGTTAAGCCCCGATGCTGAAAAAAATTCGTTTTCGGCATCGGCGCTCGAAGGTGAGTTTGGAGCTGTATTGGCTACAGGTAAAACACAATATATCAAGAGTATACCGTTGCAAACAAGTTTTGTTTTTAATGCTGTTAGTGGTACTATGGTTCCTCGCGAAATAGTAACAATTCCAATTAAATCGGGCAGCGAAATTGTTGGTATTGTATCGTTGGCATCATTGCGAAGTTATCCGATTGAAATTGTTCAATTAATATTTAAAATGAACGACTTGCTAAATGCTCGTATTGTAGGCATTTTAGCATATCGTTCCATACGTAGAGCATCTGTTATTCTACAAAATCAAAATCAAGAATTAGAATTGCAACGTCAAGAATTGAGTCAGCAGGCTGCCGAAATGGCTCAGCAAAATGCCGAACTTGAGATTCAGAAATTGCAACTGACCGAAGCCAGCCGATTGAAGACAAATTTCTTATCCAATATGAGTCATGAGCTTCGTACACCACTCAACTCTGTAATTGCACTTTCGGGTGTGCTCAATAGGCGTTTGAAAAATCAAATTCCAGATGACGAATATGGTTATTTAGGAGTAATAGAACGAAATGGTAGGCTTTTGTTGTCGTTGATAAATGATATTTTAGATATTTCGCGCATTGAATCCGGACGCGAAGAAATTGAAATTAGCGATATTGATACCACCGATATTATAGCTGATGTAGTTGAAATGATTAAACCACAAGCTCTTGAACGAAAAATTAAACTTGTTCAACATCAAGCAGAAAAAGCAATTTTAATTAAAAGTGATAGTAAAAAAATACGACATATACTTCAAAATTTGATTGCCAATGCAGTGAAATTTACCGAAAAAGGTTCGGTCGAAATTAGTATTGCAGATGCTGATAAGGCAGTTAAGATACAAGTTAAAGATACAGGAATTGGGATTTCGGAAGAGCATATTGCACATATTTTTGACGAATTCCGTCAGGCCGATGGAACTACTTCGCGCCGATATGGTGGTACAGGATTGGGATTGTCCATTGCCCGTAAGTATGCCCGTTTGTTGGGTGGCGAAATTACAGTTGAGAGTGTGCTCGAGGTTGGGTCAGTATTTACATTGGAGTTGCCAAAAATTATAAACGATGCTGTAAATGCCAAAAAAGCTGACAATTCATTCGAAATGCCAAAGCCTATTAGTCAAATTATGGACAGCTCGAATATCAAGGGTAAGCATATTTTGTTGGTAGAAGATAGCGAACCTGCCATTATTCAGATAAAAGATATGTTGGAAAGTAATCATTATCGAGTTACAGCAGTTCGATCGGGTGCTGATGCATTGGATGCTTTAAGCCATTTTACACCCGATGCAATGATACTCGATTTAATGATGCCCGGAATGGATGGATTTGAGTTGCTCGAAAAAATAAGAAATTTTGAAAAATCAAAAACTGTTCCAGTACTTGTTTTAACGGCCAAACATATTACTCCCGATGATATTAAAAACCTTAAAAGCAATAATGTACATCAATTAATACAGAAGGGTGATGTGCAAAAAGAGGCATTGATACAGGCAATATATAATATGGTAGTAAAAACAGCAACTACTACCAAACCTGAAATGCAAAACGCTGAACCCGTAACGCCAAATGCTGAACGCAAATCGAAATCCGAAACAAAAAAAACAATATTAATAGTTGAAGACAATAAAGATAATATGATTACCGTTAAAGCTGTAATAGGTAATAAGTATAAAGTTTTAGAAGCGGTAAATGGAATTCAGGGAGTAGAGATGGCTATGGAGCACAAACCCGATTTAATTTTGATGGATATTGCCTTGCCCGAAATGGATGGTATTCAGGCATTCAAAAAGATAAGAACTAATCCATATTTACTCCATATCCCCATTGTGGCACTTACAGCTAGTGCTATGACATCGGATCGCGAATCTATTTTATCGCATGGTTTTGATGCTTACTTGGCAAAACCAATTACCGAAAGTATATTTTTCGAAACATTAAATCAGATAATGTATGGAAAGTGAAAAATTGAAAATCTTAGCAGTTGACGATGTTTACGATAATCTAATTTCGTTAAAAGCACTTATTTTGGAAGCGTTCCCAATAGCCGATATTGTTTTTGCATTATCGGGTGCCGAAGCTATTTACATGGCCAAAACTATTCGTCCCGATATGATATTGCTGGACGTAGTAATGCCCGAAATGGATGGTTTTGAGGTATGTAAACAGTTGAAATCAGATGAGACATTGAAAAATATCCCTGTAGTATTTGTTACTGCATTAAAGGGAGATAAGGAGAGTAGAATTAAAGCGTTGGAGGTAGGTGCCGAAGCTTTTTTGGCTAAGCCAATAGACGAAAGTGAACTGGTGGCACAAGTGCGTGCTATGGCTAAAATTAACGAAGCCAATAAGATGCGTCAATTGCAGGAAGCTGAATTAACAAACTTGGTTGCCGAAAAAACAGTTCAACTTGAGTTTAATAATGTGGCCAATCTGAATCTGTTGGAAGATTTAGAAAAGGAAATTGCTGCACGCAGAATAACCGAATACAAGCTGGTTCGAAGCGAAGCGCGATTGCGCAGAGCCGAATTGGCTTCAAAGTCGGGCAACTGGGAGTTCGACCCTGATACCAAACAATTTTTATTATCGGATGGTGCTGCATTTGTATTGGGCTTTGCAAATGCCGATGTAAGTTACGATGCTTTTGTATCATTAATTGTTGAATCCTATAGACCTGAATTTGAGTTATCGCTAAGTAAATTGTGTGAACAAAATACACCTTTTAATTTAGAAGTTAGAATGAGTGTGTTATCTGCTTCCGAAATAATTGATGTGCGCATTTTTGCTATTAAGGAGCACGATGAGCATGCTGTATTTGGTGTGCTGCGTGATATTACGGAGCATAAACGTGCTCGTCAAGAAATTCTTCGGTCGGAGGCAGAGTTTCGTTCAGTGTGGGAAAACTCAAGCAATGCATTGCGCCTAACCGACGAAAATGGGGTAATTGTACGTGCCAACAAAGCGTATTGCGATTTATTTGAAGTTGACGAAAATGAAGCAGTTGGTAAGTTGATGTCCGATTTTTATCATCAAGATAATGAAATACATGAGTTGCAAAAATATAAACTCAAGTTTGCAAATAACCAATTAGACAAAAACAAAGAAAAAGAAATAATACTTTGGAATAACAAAAAGAAATGGGTAGAGATAAGCAAAACCTATATCGCTCCAAACGACGAAACTAAACTGCTTCTTACCATATTTAACGAAATAACTACCCGTAAAGAGGCTGAGCTTACATTAGCTCTTAGCGAAGCTAAATACCGTGAGTTGATGGATAATTCGCCCGAAGGAATTACAATTTATGTAGATGGAAAAATTGCGTACATAAACAGGGAAGCTATGAATGTGATGCGCGCCAAAGATAAAAGCGAATTGCTTGGCCGGTCATTGTTCGAATTTATTAACCCCGAAGATATTCCACTGATAATTGAACGTATGCAGTTTGTGGCTATGACGCCTCTCAATATGCCGCTGCCAGCTGTTGAGGAAAAATACATGCGCTTGGATGGAACCGAAGTGTATGTGGAAATAAAGGTGATGCCAATACTTTTCGACGGTCAACCTGCCGTTCAAATATCCGGACATGATATTAGCGAAAAGAAAATTGCGCGCGAAGAAATTGAAAAAAACAGAAAAGAACTAAAAGCCATTTACGATAATGCACCTGTAATGATGTGTTTAGTAAATAATAATGCCGAAATATTATTTGCAAACAATGCCTTAAATACGTTTGTTGATGAAACTGGAAACCTATTGGGTTTAAATAATGCTTTCGGTAATGTAATTGATTGTATAAATTCATTTACAAATCCTGAAGGATGCGGACACAGTAATGCTTGTAAAAACTGCATTCTTCGTCATACTGTCGAAACTACTTTCAATGCTGGATTCGAACATCGAGATATTGATTTTCAAACTATTGTTTTAAGGCATGGTGTTCAAAAGAAAGTATCACTTTTAGCATCTACATCATTAATAGATGATGGTGGTGAAAAGCGTTTATTGCTTTGTATGACCGATATTACAGCCCGCAAAGAAGCAGAAAATTCATTGCTCCAAAGTGAAACATTGCTACGTACATTTATCGATAATATACCGTTTGGAGTATGGGCGCGCGATATGAATGATAAGATAATAATTCAAAACTCAAAATTGGTCGAAAATTTTGGTGACATAATTGATACTGATGTTAAGCATTATTCCAAAAAGGACAAGCAAACAGCTAAAAAATG
>CAIWIS010000073.1 GCA_903912795.1 uncultured Bacteroidales bacterium | reverse complement strand
TGTGTATAAAGAGTAGATTCGGGGGTTTGGGGGTCAAAAAATACATTATTAAGAAATTTATCATTATTAATCTCTACCAACAAAGAATGTGTATTGTTACAAAAAAAGCAGGAAACATTGGTTATGCTTCCTGCTTTAGTTTTTCTTTTCATTGAACTGTCACCTGCCTACCTGATTTTAAGTCTGCTCACAATTGTCATTCAGAGCGAAGGGTACAATCTACTTAAAGAAGGAACGCCCTGCCTAACGCGCGATTATAAGCTACGAGGAATGATGAAACTAAGTTAATTCATTTGTTGTATCATTAAATTTCTGGAATCCGTATTTTTCGATAAACTCATTATATTCCTCTTCCCATGTTTTATGTGCATGATGACTTTCCTGATTTTTAATGTAATTTCTTACTTTATCTACCAAAGATTCCGACACTGAAACTGCAAAATACTCATCCTGCCATTCGAATTTTTCTTTCAGTATATTTTGTTTGTTAATCCAATAAGATGATTCTCCTTTTATCAATTGCATAATTTTTCGCATAGTTTGATCATCGCCTAACGACACCAAACAATGACAATGTTCTTTATGACCATTAATAAAATCAATGTATATTTCTTTCTTTTTTGCATTTTCCCGAATGTGCTTCCACATAGCTATGCGAAGTTCAGGCGAATTGAGATATGGCACTCTGTTTTTTGTTGACCATACAAAATGAATGTAAACTTTTGCAAATGGCATAATCTGTTATTTTGTGGTTTATAATTATTTGTATGAATGGCCTAAAGGCCAATCCTATTCATAAATCCTCTTCTATATGAATGGCTGAAGGCCAATCTTATTCATAAATCCCCTTCTATATGAATGGCTGAAGGCCAATCCTATTCATAAATCCCCTTCTATATGAATGGCTGAAGGCCAATCCTATTCATTGAATTGCCTCCTGCTTTAGCTGGAGGATAAAATATAATTCAATTCCCTGTATTGGCTTTAGCCAAATTCTATATCTTATAATTATTTGGCTAAAGCCCATTTTGATTTTTATCCTTGAGAGAATGGGCTAAAGCCCAATCCAATTCATAAATCCCCTTCTGTTAAATGGGCAAAATTCCAATCCTATTCATGTATTGCCTCCTGATTGAATTGCCTCCTGCTTGAATTGCCTCCTGCTTGAATTGCCTCCTGCTTTAGCTGGAGGACTAAAAAAAAATATCAATTTCCTATATTGGCTTTAGCCAAATTCAATATCTTATAATTATTTGGCTAAAGCCCATTTTAATATTTATCCTTTAGAGAATGGCCTAAAGGCCAATCCTATTCATAAATCCTCTTCTATATGAATGGCCTCCCGATAAAAGAATCGGGATAAATGCCAGCCAATCCTATTCATTGAATTGCCTCCTGATTGAATTGCCTCCTGCTTGAATTGCCTCCTGCTTGAATTGCCTCCTGCTTTAGCTGGAGGACTTAAAAATATCAATTCCCTTTATTGGCTTTAGCCAAATTCTATATCTTATAATTATTTGGCTAAAGCCCATTTTGATTTTTATTCATGAGAGAATGGCCTAAAGGCCAATCCAATTCATTGAATTGTCTCCTGTGCCATTCATTCCGATGTATCGGAAGCTGGAGGACAAAAAAAAAATTAAAATCCCTTTACAATTTCCGTGTAACCGAATAGGTTGGAATGCTTTCGTGTTTGTATTTATTGATAGCAGTAACAACAAAAGTATAATATCCGTGGTATTTTTTGTTGAGCTGACGAATATCAACACAATTATCAATGGTTCTGGCAATTATGTTTTCGGGGTCATTAAAATCGCCCACTTTTTTACCTTTAAAAGCATATACTACGTAAAACGATATTTGGCAGCCTCCCTCCTCTTCTACTTTGTCCCAAAGCAAATAAGCTTCCGAATCATCTTTTACAACCCGCAGGTTTTGAGGTTCGGCCGATTCTTCACCTTTTATATTTCTGTTGACTGGCGTCAGAGCCGGATATTTGTAATGATTTTTGCGTAGGGTATCGTTTAAGCTTTGTAAGTTTTTCATTACTCCTTTGGCACTAAAATAAACAGCTCCATCAATTTGACTATATTGCTTATTATGATTCAATTGACGTGCTAATTCATTTCCTTTGCGCCACGCATCGTTAGCTTGCTTATTACCCAATTGCGAAGCATAAAGACCAATATACAGGTTTTTTCCAAAGGAGTTTTCGCTCCACCATTTGGCTAATACGGCATAATCGGCCACTTTTTTGCCAATTTCCCAGTAAAGTTGTGGTACCACATAATCAATTGTTCCTTCCTGCAACCATTTAAGGATATCAGCATAAAGATCATCGTAATTTTGCACACCAGCTTGTGTAGCCGAACCACGCGGATCAATACTATTGTTACGCCAAACTCCAAAAGGTGAAATACCAAATTCGACCCAGGGTTTAATACGTTTTATGGTTTGTTGAAGTTCGGCAATAACCAGATTTACATTATCTCGTCGCCAGTCGTCCTTCTGATTTAGATCAAAACCTCTCGGATTCATTTTGAATGAGTTATTATCTGGAAACTCCTCATTATTTACGCGGTAAGGATAAAAATAATCGTCGAAATGAATGGCATCTATATCATATCTTTCCACAACATCTTCCACCACATTATTTAAAAACTCACGTGTTTCGTCGTATCCCGGATCAAAATAATATTTATCGCCATATTTCACAAATAAGTTTCTGTTTTTGTAAAAAAAATGATCTTTGGATAATACGTTCAAACTCTCGCTATTAGTTACTCTGTAAGGATTTAGCCAAACATGCACATCGATAAACCGTTTGTGCGCCTCGTCAATCACAAATTGAAGCGGGTCATAAAACTCATTCGGTTTTACACCCTGCTTGCCCGTAAGCCAGTGCGACCAAGGTTCGAGCGTAGAAGTATAAAAAGCATCAGCTGTAGGCCTGATTTGAAATACTACAGCATTAAAATTCAAAGCGTGCAACGAATCCAGCATCTGAATCATTTCAGCTTTTTGTTGTTTGCTAGTTAAATTACGCAGACTTGGCCAGTCGATATTAGCCACCGTAGCAATCCAAGCCGCACGCATTTCACGCTTTTTGTATTGCGCATTAAGTGGCAATAAAACCAACGACGTTAACAGTATAATCAGGTATTTTTTCATCAATAATCAATTTTATTATTTTCTTTTTTTCATATCAATTCATCATCACTTCAACACATCATCACATCAAAATCAATGAATCTCCCTTTCATCCAAGGCCTTCTGGTATTTCCTAGCATTAGCCTGATGTTCAGCATAACTCACAGCAAAATTATGTTCCCCATTAAAGGTTTCTTTCGCACACATAAAAATATAATCGTGTTTCACATAATTCAGAACTGCATCAATGCCATTTTGAGTAGCCACACGGATGGGTCCCGGAGGTAAACCTTTGTTACGATAGGTATTGTAAGGCGAAATTTTCAGGATATGTTCCAACTTAAGGCGTTTAATACTAAAATCGCCAACAGCAAATTTCAGAGTAGGGTCGGCCTGAAGTGGCATATCTGTTTTCAAACGGTTAATATACAAGCCTGCAACCATTGTACGCTCAGCCTTACCATTTGTTTCTTCTTCAACAATCGACGCAAGCGTAGCTACTTCAACAGGAGTAAGTGGAATAGCCGCTGCTTTGGTTTTTCGTTCGTCAGTCCAAAAAATATTATATTCTTTGTTCATGCGTTCAAAAAGTTCCTGAGCATCCAAATCCCAAAAAACCTCGTAGGTATTAGGAATAAAATTAGCAATGGATGTAGCTGGATTAAAGCCCTTTGGCGCAAGAAAAGCGGTATCGTTCAACAAACTTAAAATTGAAAGGGAATCGGCCATAACCAATTTCGAAAGTCGACCAGCTAATTGTTCTTTGGTACGAATATTATTAAAAGTAAGTTTCACAGGTGTTTGCCGACCGCTACGAAGGATTCGAACTAAGTTGAAATTATTCATTCCTTGCGTAAGTTCATACCGACCGGGACGAATTTTCTTATAATTAAGTAACAATGCCGTTTGCTTAAACGCTGCTACATTAAATACGCGAGCCGAACTATTTAATTCAGCAATTACCACTTCCAATGTACTGCTATCACGAATACATAAATAGGATTTTTCAACCTTATCACTAAAAATATTGGGAGCAAACAACACATAAATGAGGTAAACAAACAACAAAGCAAGTGTTGTAAACAACCAAAACAGAGGCTTTTTAGGCGAAAATAGCTTTTTTAATGCCATAATGAATAATTTTAAAAATTGACTTATACAAAAATACGAAAAAACTACGAAAAACACCCACAAAATGAGTCAATAAAAAAACTTTTAAAAAGTAAACGAACACAATACTCTGAAAATCAATTTTATAGTTGAGTTATTATCACAATAATTCTTTCAAAAACGAAATTAGGTTTTGAAAATCCGAAATTCCTTTCTATATTTGCACCCGCTAAAGCGAAGTTTTGGAAGTTTGGGTGAGTGGCTGAAACCACCAGTTTGCTAAACTGACGTACGGGCAACCGTACCACGAGTTCGAATCTCGTAGCTTCCGCAAAACAAAAAAAGCCGAAAATTTATTTTCGGCTTTTTTTGTGGGTAACAATTTCAACAATTATTGAACTGCTGGTGCTGCTGGTTTTTGTTCGGCTGCTTTTTTCATTTCTGCACGTATTTCCATCAATTTTTTAAATTTTGCTTCGCCTAATACTGCTTTCAATTCAGCCTCTTGACTTGTGCGAATTTCTTTCATTTTAGTCTTAAAATCAGGACTTTCTTTGTCAACTTCAGTTCTGAATTTTTTCATATCAGCTTCTTGTTTAACCATCAAATCTTTTAGTGCTGTTTTTTCAACATCGGTTAAACCTAAATCTGTTGCCATTTTTTCAACTCGGTTCTCAATACTTGGTCCCTTTTGTTTTTGTTGACCGGCTGGTTGTTGCGCATTGGCAATTAAAACAAGCATAAATAATGCTGCGAATAATGCAATTACATTCTTTTTCATAAACATTTAATTTTTTGTGAATATTGATTTTTAAATTTATCTTTGAAATATCATAGACATAATTAAATTCCAAAGGTTTAAATTCGTTTCCAAAAAAAAATTAGTAGGATATTTAAGTAGAAAATAATATATTTTGAATATGACCCCCAAACCCCCTATTGGGGGCTTTAAGACATATTCTCTACTTTTGAATTAATAAAACACATCTTTTAATAGTACTCTTAAGCCCCCATTAGGGGGTTTGGGGGTCGATAATACAATTTTAAAAACATATCATTAATTATTTCGAATTACTTAAGTAGACTCAAATTGAATAAATTAATGCTTCCAAAACATTGCAAAGGCAGAGTAGATAGCTTTTAGGGTAAATCGGAATTTTAATTTATGTTTAAAGAACACTCATTTGCGATAGCTTTTTTTTGTTTCGTGCAAAAATGCTTACCTTTGCGCATATAATTATACTACACATGAGATTTGACAAACTTCCTTTGTGCGATGCTGTTTTAGATGGCTTGCAAGCTATGAATTTTAAAGAAGCTACACCTGTACAAGCCGAAACTATTCCCGTTATTTTAGCTAAACGCGATGTAATAGCCTGTGCGCAAACTGGAACGGGTAAAACGGCTGCTTTTATTTTACCACTTTTACATAATTTGCAATCGGAGGCGCATGCCGAAGACAAAGTAAATGCCATTATTATGGCTCCAACGCGCGAATTAGCACAGCAAATTGACCAACAAATGGAGGGTTTCTCCTACTTCACTAGTTTTTCGTCGGTGGCAGTTTATGGTGGAAGCGACGCTACAGCTTGGGAAACTCAGCGCCGCGGCTTGCAAAATGGAGCTGATGTAGTGATTGCAACACCTGGCCGTTTATTGTCGCATATCAATTTATACGATATTGACTTTTCGCATGTCAAATATTTTATTTTGGACGAAGCCGACCGCATGCTCGACATGGGTTTTTTCGACGATATTATGCAGGTTGTGAATCGCTTACCTAAAGACCGACAAACAATTATGTTTTCGGCTACCATGCCACCTAAAATTCGTTTGTTAGCCAAAACTATTCTGAACAATCCGGCTGAAGTTAAAATTGCCGTTTCGCGTCCACCCGACAGCATTATGCAAACGGCTTATATTTGCCACGAAGCACAAAAACATGCCATTGTTCGTCATTTGTTTAATGAGCAAGCACCCAATAAAGTGATTATTTTTTCGGGTTCGAAGCTGAAGGTGAAAGAATTAACTAAAACTTTTCGTCAGATGGGATTATCTGTTGGCGAAATGCACTCCGACTTGGAGCAATCGCAGCGTGAGCACATTATGCATGAGTTTAAAAATAACCGTGTAAGTATTTTGGTTGCTACTGATATTGTTTCGCGCGGAATTGATATTGATGATATTTCGTTGGTAATAAACTACGATGTACCACACGATGCCGAAGATTATGTTCACCGCATTGGTCGTACAGCACGTGCAAGTGCCGAAGGTATGTCAATCACTTTTGTAGCTACCGAAGAACAATACAAATTCAAACAGATTGAAGTTTTTCTGGAAAAAGATATTTTTAAAATTCCATTGCCAGCCGAATTGGGCGAAGCACCTGAATACGAACCGGAAAAACACCGATTTGGGCATAAAAAATTTGCAGCAGGCAAAGGCCATTTCAACAGAAAAAAACCACAAAGAAAATAATAGTCATTTAACGTATTTCGAAATTATGTTACTTAGCAAATCATCCTTGTATCACATTTTAAACCGATTAGCATTTTTCACAGTACTAAATTTCAGTTTGAATTTAGTTGGATTATGGTTTAATAAACTTATTACAAAAGAAAACTTTCTTTACCCCGAGAGTATTTCAAATGAATTTGTAATCCCCATAATTATTCAATCAATTGTGTTTGGTTTGAGTTTTGGGGCTGCCACTATTCTACTTAAAAACAAGAAATTTACATGGTTGGCTTTTGCTGCTGTTCAGTTTGTTTTGCTCCACTTGGCATTTATCACGGGACTCAAATTTACAGGTGGGGTGCATTTCGAAACACTTATAAACCATGTCGGATTACGCTACTTAAGTTATAACGGTCAGTATTTGGTTGAAGTATTATTTACGAACAAACCGTTGAACGGAAATTTCGAAAATGGTGTTTTTGCTCCACTAAGCACATTACAGCTTTATTTTCAGTGGATTATATCAATTCTAATCTATTACATATCCCTTTCGTGGCTTAACGAAAAAATTTCATTCTTTTTCAGTGTAAATAAATCAAAAATTATTGCCGAATAAAGAATAGTTTTGATTGTTTTTTTATACTTTTGCCAATCTAAAAAATTGAATTAAAGAGTTTAATTGATAAAAACGTATTTATATGAAAAAAACGAGTTTATTGTTTATTGCTATGGCATTGAGCACAATACTATTTGCTCAAAAACCAGTAATCGCATTTGATATAACAAGTCACGATTTTGGTAAAATTGAAGAAGAAGAAGGAAAAGCAACGTTTGTATTTAATTTCACAAACAAAGGCAATGCCCCAATGGTGGTAAGCCGCGTTCAAGCATCGTGTGGTTGCACAACTCCAACCTGGACAAAAGAGCCAATTGAACCGGGACGAAAAGGTTCTATTACAGTAACATACAATCCGGTTGGACGACCAGGTGCATTTTCGAAATCAATAGCTGTATATAGCAATGCATCCGAAGAGCAAGTAAATTTAATGATTAGAGGCGAAGTTATTCCTAAAGTAACATCGGATAATGAATCGATGCCATTGGTAATGGGTGATTTACGCTTGAAAAATAAAATTGTTCAGATGAACAATATTGAAAAAGGAAAATCGCAAGTTCGCGTACTGGAAATCCAAAATGGTAGTAATAATGATGTACGTACTACAATTGAATCGTTGCCTTCGTACATCACAGCGGTAGTTACTCCTGATGTATTAAAACCAAAGGCTGAAGGAAAAATTACATTTACACTAAATACTAAAGTTTGTCCAACATGGGGACCACTTATGGACGATGTATATGTGGTTTTAAACGGACAGCGTAAATACAACGACGAATATAAAGTAACTCTTTATTCAAATGTTATCGAAGATTTTAGCAAACTTACGCCAGATCAAAAAAGAAAAGCTCCCATTTTGGAAGTTCCAACTAGAACAATTGAAGTAGGTGTAATAAAAAAAGGTAGTAAAAAGAATGTAAAATATCGAATCAGCAACAAAGGCATTAATCCACTTGAAATAAGACGAATAGTAAACAACAATCGCGAAATTGCATTGCACCAACCCAGATTAACTGTTGCTGGCGGTAAATCTGCATTTATAAGCATGGATATTGATTCGAAAAATCTACCTGAAGGAGATTATAAAAAAACATTAACCATACAGACAAACGATCCAGACAATTCGTTTATTATTGCGATTTTAAACTGGAAAGTACAAAAATAAAGAAACAAAATAGTTATGAGAGCCAGGTTAAATTTTTTACTTGGCTCTTATTTTTTAAAATAATGCAAAACAAAGTTCCACATCGTGCACTATAAACACTCACATCCCGAAAATGATTCAAACTTTAAATCGTTAGTTGTAAACGATGGAGTTGAATCTGTACCCACTGTGAATCCATATTTACAGCCTCGGCATAAAAAACAACTCTCTGTTGATGATTATGTTACAGGCATTTGCAACGGAAATATTGCCATACTCAGTAGGGCTGTTACATTGCTCGAAAGTTCACTTGCCGAACATCAACACATAGCACAAAAAATTATTGAAAGATGCCTCCCTTTTGCGGGTAATTCAATCCGTATTGGCATTACAGGAGTTCCTGGAGCTGGCAAAAGCACATTTATTGAATCATTAGGAATGTATTTGGTTAAACAAAACCATAAACTAGCAGTGCTTGCTATTGACCCAAGCAGCGAACGTACCAAAGGAAGTATTCTGGGCGATAAAACCCGCATGGAGGAACTTTCGGTGGCACCAAACGCATTTATTCGTCCTTCACCATCGGCAGGTTCACTTGGTGGTGTAGCCCGTAAAACGCGCGAGAGTATAATCCTGTGCGAAGCAGCTGGTTTCGACACCATTTTTATCGAAACAGTTGGTGTGGGACAATCAGAAACTGCTGTACATTCGATGGTCGATTTTTTCTTGCTCATTCAATTAGCTGGCACTGGCGACGAGTTACAAGGCATTAAACGTGGTATTATGGAAATGGCTGATGGAATAGCTATTAACAAATGCGATGGCAGTAATATTGATAAAGCAGGACTGGCCAAAGTGCAATTTCAAAATGCTTTACGCCTTTTCCCAGCTCCCGAATCGGGTTGGGTTCCTGAAGTGATAACTTGTTCGGCTATTGAGTCAAAAGGTATAGATGAAGTTTGGAATATGGTGTTGGATTTTATACGATTTACAAAATCAAACAAACATTTCGACGAAAAACGTAATTCGCAATCAAAATACTGGATGTATGAATCGATAAATGATCACTTGAAAACAAATTTTTATCAAAACAAAAGTATCATTCAATTGCTGCACGAAGCCGAAAAAAATGTTTTATCGAACAAAATCAGTTCGTTTGTTGCTGCTAAAGAGTTATTGGAAAAATATTTTAACAGTCTAAATAAATGACAATCAATAGTATATTATTCTAAAATTGTACTTTAAATAATTCTATGCAACTTAATATCATTCATAATCAATCCTGCCTCGATGGTTTACGCGCCATGCCCGATGCTTGTGTTGACTTAATTTTCACCGATCCACCCTATTATCAATACAGAGCTCAAAATGTGCAAGGGCTTAAAAATCACAAAGATGTAGTTACAGAATTTGATTTTGATGGTTTTAAATCGGAAGAAGAATACCTGCAATTTTTAGAAGAAGTATTGATTGAATGTTTTCGGGTTTGCAAACCCGGTGCAGCAGCATACTTGTGGTGTGGCGACGATTTCGTTTCGTACATTAACCGCATGGTAGCACGTGTAGGTTTTAATTTTCGAAAAGTGATACACTGGCACAAAACAAATCCATTTCCGGCCATTTACACGCGTAAAATGTATGCTAACAGCATGGAAATGCTTGTACATTTTTCGAAAGGAACGCCAAAAACTTGGAATCACAAACCTGTGAACGAAATGCACAACTTTATACAGTCGCCAATTTGCATGGGTAGAGAGCGTACTATTCACAAAACTCAAAAACCACTGAAAGTGTGCATTCCATTTATTGAGATTAGCAGCAACGAAAACGATCTGGTTTTAGATCCGTTTATGGGCTCTGGAAGCACTGCCGTTGCGGCAAAAATGCTTAAGCGAAATTTTGTAGGATTTGAATTGAACGCTGAATTTTGTAATATAGCAAACCAACGATTATTAAATACATAAAACAGCGGAACTATTATTGTATTTTTTCCAAATCGTAAGGAGTTTCCTGATACACAAAGTAATTTAACCAGTTAGTAAACAAAAGATTAGCATGACTTCGCCATCTTACAACTGGTCCGTTTGCCGGATTATTATCGCGGTAGTAATTCAACGGGATATTAATAGGTAAACCTTTTGCAACATCACGTCTATATTCAGTATCAAGCGTATTGGGCGAATACTCTGAATGTCCTGTTATAAAAAATTCCCTTCCATTGCGAGCCATAACCATATAAACACCCGAATCGGGCGACTCTGATAACAAAGTCAAATCTGGGTTTTTCAGAATATCCTCTGCTTTGACTTCGGTATGCCTACTGTGTGGGACAAAAAAAGCATCGTCGAAACCTCTAAAAATGGGATTTTGCGCTTGATGTTTTATGTGTTCAAAAACGCCAAACATTTTTGTTTCCAATGGATATTTCGGAATGCCATAATGGTAATACATACCCGCCTGCGCTGCCCAACAAATATAAAAAGTAGAAGTGACATGTGTACGAGCCCATTCAAAAATACCAGTAATTTCATCCCAATAAGTAACCTCTTCAAATTCAAGCTGTTCAACAGGAGCACCTGTTATTATCATTCCATCGTAATTACTCTTTTTTACTTCATCAAAAGTTTTGTAAAACGACATTAAATGTTCAATAGGCGTGTTTTTCGATGTATGACTTTCCATGTGTAAAAAATCAATTTCGAGCTGTAATGGCGAATTCGACAAAAGACGAATCAAGTCAGTTTCGGTCGTAATTTTAATGGGCATTAAATTTAAAATCAACAACTTAAGCGGACGTATCTCTTGAGTTGAAGCACGTTCGGAGTCCATTACAAATATATTTTCCTGACGTAAAACATCTACCGCAGGAAGTGTTATAGGTATATTTAAAGGCATAATTAATAATATTTTCGGTATAATTCCCAATACGCTGTACTACCAATGTATTCGGCTAAAAATTCGTTCAGTTTTTTCTGTAATTCAATTGCGTTTTTGTTTATAGCCCAAACCCCTTCTTGTTGAAAACCAATATCCATTGCAAAATTAAGAGTTGGGTATTGAAGTTGCATCTTTTTTGCTAATCGCTCACTACAAATGGTATATTTAATAATTCCATCAGCAACCATTTTCACAGCCACTTCGGTTGTCGAATTTTTCAATTCCGACACATAAATTGTATCAGCTATATCGTTGGACAAGTTAGAAATCAACATTTTATAAGGTGAATTAACGGGCAAATAAACGGTATCGTTTGCCAAATCATATTGCTTATCAATGAGGCTATTGCTATCATTTCGTTGAACAAGAACTTGTTTATTTACCTGTAAAGGATCCGAAAACAACAACTGTTCACGATATTCCGATGTTAATGGAATCATAGTTGCAATTAAATCGTACTTTCCTTTTATTAATCCAGCTACCGACTGCTCAACATCATCATTTTCCGAAATTTCGAGCTCAACACCCAGTTTATCTGCAAAAACTTTAACTATTTCGTACTGAAAGCCATACACACTATCTTTTTCAACTCTAAAGCCCAATGAACTATTATCAGTCAACACTCTAATACGACCCGAAGAAATAATTTCATCAAAGTCACGAACCGTATTCGTTTTAAATACCGCAAAAATAAGACTTACAAATGCAATAATTGCAACAATAATTGTTGCTGGTTTAATCAGTTTTTCCATGTTAGCATTGTATTAATCATAAAAATTCCAAGTTAAACCCAATCGTAATTGAGCAGGATTTATGGGGTAATATGGCATTGAATAATAAATGCCCTTCATAAATTTTTGATTTAAATGAAAGTATTCAACAAAAAAGCGTGTTCGCTTTAAATGAATTGATCCATAAGCACTTATAACTGGGTAATTTCCAATTTTCATTTCGCGCTGATTATAAAACTGACCAATAGCTGGCATGTACGACGGTGCATAATAGGATGTATGATACCTTGCTGTGACCCCTACTTGTAAATTTAATACATCAAACCATTTATCCTGAAAATACAAATTATGAAAAAGTGAAAGTCTTGGCAATGGCATTACCTTATCGTTGGTAGTTTCTTGATAAATAATTGTATTATCCAACCCAAACTTTCCAAAATGAATATCTTTTTTTAATTGTGCCGTAATAAGCTGAATACTACCATTGTATTGAATAGGCATTGCTAACGTATCAAAATAAATTTGCTTCGATATGTTTTCGATGGCTATTTCGAACAGTAACGATTTAGTTGGAATAGCAAAAACACCTCCAATATGCGTTTTAAATACTTTATCAAAATTATTATCCCATTTAAAGTGGTTCGACTCATACTTTTTTTGGTAAAAATCAGGCTCTTTGGTAGATGTGAAAACCTTGGCTTTAAGCGAAATAGTATCCTTCCACAGTTTAAAACTTGTACCTGCTTCGCCCGATAAATATACATCGCCGGCCTTGTAACCTATTAGCGATATTTCGCCTCCAAAACGATAAGTTAGCTTTTTGCCCAATTCTTTCGACAGCATCCCTCCTACTTTCGTATCAGTCAAAACACTATCAGTTAACACTTTATTTTGCACAAAAGTAAACCTATCCATATCATTATGCAAATACGCCGTTAATCCAAAGTGCATCCATTTATTAAACTCTTCGGCCAGGTTTATAGCAAAACGATTGCTCACCCGTCGAAGTGCAGCGGTATCGTTGGTATTTGTACCAAAGGTGTTTTTATAAAATTTATTTTCGAGTGTTTTTTCATAATAGCGTTTACTCATTTGATCAATACTTATTGTATGAATAAAACGCGTTACGGGCACAAACTCTGTTATCACACTGTCTTTTACCTTTTTAACTTCGCGTTCGAAGCCCAAACTGTATGAATGATTATAAAAAATTTGGAAATGTTTGAAAGTTGATTGAGCATCTACACCCATACGTACAGGAATATTTTCAGGGTTTTCGTAACCAAAAGCCGGATTTGTAATATACGAAGTTTCGGTAATTCCTCCATTCTCAAAATTACTTATACTATTCATACTTATATTTCCTGTAGCTGCGTACTTTTTACCTTTGTAGGTGCCAAATAACGAGCCTGCAAATCGCTTTGCACTTTGTTTAAGGTATTCGCCCCGCGCATAAATATAATCGATGGTAGTACCGATATTTAGATTTTTATTAGCGTTGGCTGTAAACAAAAAGCCTACTTGGTCCGATTCTCGGTAATTACTACCACCCGTGAGGTATTTCAGTGTACTAAATGGCGTTTTGGTAGTATAAAACCTTGTAGTATTAATTGTTTGCATATAAGGCATATATGCATTTGCAAACATAAAATCATCTATCTCCTTACGGTCCGAATATATTTTCGATTGCAAGGGTGAGCCTAAATTCCCATTGTAAGAATTTGCAATACTGTATTTATCAATCGAATTGAGTTCGTGGTAGTTTAAATGCAATGTATCAGACTTTAACGAATCAACAGTACCAAACAAATCAGTAATTCGCCAGTTTTTAACATACTGATCAACAGCAGGTTGTTCCGAATACAATTGGGAACAACTCAACACGATAATGAATATAGTTAGTAGTTTTTTCAAAACAAAGAAAACGGTATAAATTTATAAGACAGTAAGTTAATGTTACGTTTTTAATAATTTGCAAAGATACTAAAAACGTTTGTTTGTAGTTCAATGCATTACGTTATAAAAACAAAAACAAGCAAAAAACGCCCCGGAAACATCCGAAGCGTTAAATTACTATTCTTAAAGTGACATGTATGCTATTTCAGTAATTTGGAAGCATCAAGATTATCTTTTTCGATATCTAAAAAATAACGATATGTGCCTACACGTAACTCAGCACAAGCATTTTCATCACATACAATCATGCCTTTCGGATGTAGCTGCAGTGCACTTATGGTCCACATGTGATTGATTGGCTCTTCCACGGCATGACGCAATGCACGCGCTTTATTATGACCGTTTACAATAATCAATACCTCACGTGAGTCGAGCACAGTTCCCACACCCACAGTAAGAGCGAGTTTAGGCACTTGATTTACATCGTTGTTAAAAAAGCGCGAATTGGCAATAATTGTATCCGTTGTAAGTTCTTTGTCGCGTGTACGCGAAGCTAGCGACGAAGCTGGCTCATTGAATGCAATATGCCCATCGGGACCAATACCTCCAACAAATAAATCGATTCCGCCTACTGCCACTATTTTAGCTTCGTAAGCAGCACATTCAGCCTCCATATCCGGATTATTTCCATCTAGTATATTTACATTGGATTCCTGAATATCAATATGACTGAAAAAATTTGTCCACATAAACGTGTAATAACTTTGTTCGTGGTTTTTGGGCAATCCAACATACTCGTCCATATTAAACGTAATAACATGTTGAAACGACACTTTCCCTTGCTTACATAATGCAATTAAATGATTATACATACCAAGTGGCGATGATCCTGTAGGTAATCCAAGTACAAAAGGCTTGGCTTGAGTTGGATTTGCACGGTTAATTTGAGCTGCTACGTAATTGGCTGCCCAAACCGAAACATTCTGATAATCAGGCTGAATAATAAGTCTCATTGAATAAAGTGTTTTTAGTTTTTACGAGCTACAAAGGTATAAAAAAATGGCCAATAATTTAATATCGACCATTTTATTTGTAAAATATTTTACTAACTACTAACCAAATTAATTTACGAGTTTTTTACCCATTGGCAAAACAGTTCTACCAGCCAGGTCGTTTATAATAATACCCGCCATCATATACCAAGCAGCAAAAGCACACAATATAAGTTCAACTGCAGCAAACGGTTTTAACCATTCAAAGCCAAAATGTTCCAGATCCAATAAAATAAAACCAAGCAACAGTAAGCCAAAAGTTACCACCATAGCTGTATGTACGCGAAACGAAGCCACAAACATAATAGCGGTGTAAAGTGTCCAGCCTACAAGGTAATAACCCAAATCGGTACCAGTTGAAGGATAAACCTCAAAATGGTTACACAATTTAATAATTGCTAATCCAATCCAGAATGCGCCGTACGATACAAATGCACTGTAACCAAAGTTGTTACCCATTTTTTGTTCCTGAAAGCCGGCAATTAACTGAGCCAACCCTCCAAAAATAATACCCATGCCAAGCACAGGTCCCCAGCCAATAAGACCAAGATTGTGTAACTGAAGTAAAAAAGTGGTCATACCAAAACCTGCCAGACCAACTACTGCGGGATTTCCTTGTTTCATTTTTCTTTAAATTGTTTTTTTTGATTTTCGGCCACAAAAGTAGTAAAAAAAACTCAGATTTCAAAGTCTAAATTATTGTTTTAGTGCATGAAAATGAAAGATTATTACCTGCGGGAGTTTTAAAAATTTATTCCAATTTGCAAGTCTGGATATTTGCTTTTCGCAGGACGTAAGGGGAACGCCCAGCCCAACGCGTGATTACAGGCTACAGACAGCTGGGCGGAAAAAGCTAGTTTTTTATTTTGATAAATGTTTGTTTTTCACCGTCTGTTATTAATTCAAGTGTGTCTTTTGTCACTCTTTCAATTTTTGAAACTGAAGTATAACCGTCCAGATTTATTATTATTGAATCTTGTTTTATATGATATCTAAATTCCGACTGATCTTCTTGGTCAGGATAGAATATAGTTGAATCGTTTATCTCAAAACTTGCAGTTGGTGCATCTTTCTCGCCAGCATTCCACCAAACGCCCAAAAGAAGTGTCTTTTCAGTGGTTTTATATCTTTGATTATTTGTTTTAAAAGATTGAAATGAATCAGTTGATTCATTTGCTTTGTTAGTTTCTTTTGTCGTA
>CAIWIS010000072.1 GCA_903912795.1 uncultured Bacteroidales bacterium | reverse complement strand
TAATAAACTGAGATTTGAACTCACTACTTATAAAGTTATAGGCCAAAACATGATACTTGTAACAGGAGTTTTTCCAAATTTGAAAAAAGAAAATGTGGGTTCGTTTTCGAATCAGGGAGTTGAGTTTTCGGCCAAATATGCTGTAAGTAAAAACCTGCATTTACATGCTAACTACAGCTATTTGGATTTAAGCAAAGCGGTAGTTGCTGCTCCCCGTCAGCAGTTAAATATCAGTGCTAATTACGATTATAAAATTTGGAATCTGAATGTATCTACACAATACATTGAAAAACTGTACACATTTGTTTCGCCAAATCCAGCCATTGCCAAATCCATACAGCCCGATTATTTATTGTTAAATGCCCGCTTAGCTTGTCGTCCCATCAAAAATCTAGAGTTGTTTGTTAGTGGTAACAATCTCCTCGACCAAAAATATCAAATTAATTATGGCTATCCTATGCCCGGCATAAATTATAATGGTGGTGTAAGCTATAAATTTTAATGGATAACTTCTGGTTTTAGTATCACACCAATATTTTTACGACCATCAATTTTGGCAATAACGGGGGCTGCAAATCGAATATGACGAATGAGTTCGTTTTCGGTTTGCGCCTCTTGTTCATTTAAAAAATCCACATCGTAACTACCATCGTTCTGAAACGGATTAATGGTAAAATAGGCTACGCCCAACGATGTTAGGTTCTGGAAAAAATGAGTTCCCTGACTTGGATCCACTCGGTAGTGCGACAATCCCGACTCCACAATGATACGAGCATTGCATATATTCGACCACTTTACAGGTATGCCCAACCATGGATCGCTCGAACCCCAACGGCCGGGGCCAACTAAAATGTAATTGCGATTTTCGGACATTAGTTGGCGGTTTATTTTGTCAATTTCGGTGGCAATACGTTCGTTGTTAGTAGCTTTAAATGCTTCGGGGCGCACATAAACTACATCGAAAATATCGTTTACTATGCCATGACCCAATGCGTTTTTACTCGAAATTATTGTTTCTGAAGTGTTTATGGCGCCAATGTTTTCATTTATTACTTCTTTGGTGTCGACAATTGGCCTTATTTGCAATAAATAAAAATTATGTTGTTTCAGGCCGCTGTAGTCCAGGTTTACTGCAAATTCAATTTCAATAGGTCGTCCCATTTCATCGTGTGCAATTTGCATAATAGTTTTGAGTACTGATGCTAAAGGAAAAACATCGTGTTTTAAAATATTGGCAAAGGTTACGAGCTTTCGTCCTTCGTAAATGCCATCGTTAATGGTTTCGTTATAAACATCATAAGTCGACGCAATGTATTTCAATGTGCCATCTTTCTCAGCTTCTTGAATCGGTAATTTTAAAATATTAAAACCATCTTCTACCTTAGGAATAAAGCAAGTTGCACATAAATCCAGTGCGTTGAAATAAGTTTGCGTTTCTTTTAATGTCAATTCCAAGGTGCTTGTTTGCAATGCATTTTGTGGATATGCTGGCGAAAACCGTAGCGAAAGTCCACCATCCATTATGTGTTTTCCAAGTCCGAGTGCCACATTTACAATACCATCTTCGGGCTGTTCGGCCCCAATAGGGTAATAATTTAACGATCGCATAACGCCCGAAAACGAAGGATAGTAGCGGTTATCGTAGGTTTTTCCACATATTTCTTGTAAAACAATGGCCATTTTTTCCTCGTCAATTACATTTTTAGTAGCAGTCATATATGCTTTACTATCGCGGTAGAATACCGATGCATAAACGGCTTTTATAGCTTCGGTTATCATTACAAGCATGTGAGTTTTGCTTGTGCTATTTAAAGGCACCATATAAGTGGCATATATCCCGGCAAATGGTTGGTAGTGAGAGTCTTCGAGCAAACTCGACGAGCGCACAGCAATAGGGGCGTTAATTGCACCAACAAATGTATGTAAATCGGCAATCAAGGCTTTTGGTAAATGTGCTTTTAGAAAAGCCGACAATATTTCTTCATCACGTATATCCGATAATGCAATGGGATAAAGTGCATTTGTCTCCATAAATTCAGAAAAAATATCGGTGCAAAGTACCACCGTTTTTGGAATGGTGATTTGTACATTTTCATAATTTTCGAACGCTTCATTTCGCTTTATCATGGCATCGATAAATGCTAATCCACGACCTTTACCACCTAGTGAGCCTTCGCCAATACGTGCAAAGTTGGAGTATTGGTCAAATCTATCACGCTGAAAAACAGCTACAATACCTCGATTCTTAACTTTTCGATAGTTTACAATAGCTTCAAAAATTACTTGACGCACTTTGTTCATGTCGCCTCCAGCATAGTTTTCGACGCTAATATTTTTCAAAAATTCGGCCAGTGGAAACATAGCGCGCGAATACAACCATCTCGAAATATTATTGCGCGACACGTGATAAAGCAATGTTTCGTCGCTTATTTTGAAAATTATTTCTTGCAGTCCACGTAAGTTAACTACACGTGCCTCTTCGTTACCCGTTTCGGGGTGGATAAACACAAAATCGCCAAATCCAAAGTTGTTTGTGATGGTTTCGCGTAGTTCAAGTTGAAAAGTTTTGGAGAGTTTGTTAATAAAAGCAGCTTCTACTTCATCGGCACCCGCTTTGTTGTTGTTTTCGGTTGATTCCACAATAATTGGAATTTTTTTATCGAAACAACGAATGTATTTGCTTAGCTCAATTCCAGCAGTTTTATTTTTTCTTCCTCCTTTAAAATAACTCACATCCGTAATTACACCGAGCATGTTTTTGCTGTATTTGTCGTAAAGTGTTTGCGCTTCCTCGTACGAACGAGCCAGTAGAATTTTGGGACGTCCGCGCATACGTAGCATTTGCTCGTGTTCATTCAGCGCTTCGGTCATAAACGACCGCGACTGTTTAAAAACGTATTTAAATAACTGTGGCACAATAGAAGAATAAAAACGAATGGAATCTTCGACAAATAATATTACTTGCACACCCACTGAGTTTACATCTTCATCAACATTCATTTTGTCCTCAATGAGCTTGATTATAGCCAATAGTAAATCGGTATTTCCTAGCCAGCTGAATACATAATCAATAGCCGTAAGGTCTTCGTTCGAAATACGTTGCGAAACTGATTTTGAGAAAGGAGTAAGTACAACAATCGGTATTTCGGTAAATTTCTTTTTAACTTTCTTAGCCCATTCAAAAGGATTAATGCTGTCGCCACTTGGCATGGAAATTATTAATTCATACGTACGAGTGCGTAGTAGTTCATTAGCCTCTTCTTCGGTCGACACAAGTGTAAATCGTGGAGGAAAACGTAAGTTAAGCGAAGTATATTCATTAAACAATTTCTCATCGATTCGCCCATCTTCCTCTAGCACAAAAGCATCGTATTTGCTCGCATAAAGCAATACATTATATATACGATGATGCATTAAGTTGGCAAACGATGTATCTTTGAAATATAGTTTTTTAATGTTCGGTGTATTCATTCTTCTTTTTTTTTGACAATGGACTACAGACTACAGACAACGGACAACAGACAACAGAACGCGCATCCAATAACGTGCGAAGCACTAATAACGGCGCAGCCCCAATAACGCGCAGCTTATAACGCACGAAGTGCCTAATAACGGCGCAGCCCCAATAACGCGCAGCCCAAATAACGCACGAAGTGCCCAATAACGTGCGAAGCACAAATAACGGCGCAGCCCCTAAAAACCGCTGTAAATATATTCTGAAATATCCGAATAAACAATAAAATGCATATTTTTTCAAAAAAACTATCGAAATATTTTTTCATTACAAATATTTGTATTAAAATTGCACCGCAAACGAAGTGTAAGCAAAATGACGAGTATATACCAGCAAATTTGATTTATTGAAAGTCAAATTGGTTATATTTTATTATTTAACTTTCATATTGTCAGAATATTTGCTCTGTAAATAAAATCTTAAATTAATACTTTCAATTTGTAAGCAACGTATTCATTTACAATTTATCCATTTACCATTTATTCATTGTATTATTCAAAATTTCAGAGACGATGGTATTTTACAACCCCTTTAGGGGCTTGGGGCAGTATAAATAAGTGTTTTAACTGCCCCTAAATCCCCTAAAGGGGACTTGAAGTTACTTTCACTTTATTTATTAATCTTTTAAACAATTTA
>CAIWIS010000071.1 GCA_903912795.1 uncultured Bacteroidales bacterium | reverse complement strand
TTTACGGCTATGGGAATGTATTCAGTTGCACCGGGCACAAATCAATATGTGCTGGGAGCACCACTTTTCAAAAAGATTACACTGAAACTTGAAAACGGTAAAACATTTGTGATAAATGCTCCAAATAATAGTGCAGAAAATCTGTATGTTCAAAAAGCAAAACTAAATGGCAAAACATACACTAAAAACTATTTAAATCATATTGATATCACAAATGGTGGAATTTTTGATTTAAAAATGTCGTCGGAACCAAATAAACAAAAAGGTATCACAGTAAATGATTTTCCTTATTCTATGTCCAATGAATTAAAATAGGAGCTTCAGCTCCATGACTGATTATAATATGAATCCAGCTTTGTACTATCAAAACAAACAAAATCTGCTAAGTAGTTTCATTTCATCAACCTTGCTTATAATTATTCCTGCAGCAGTTCAAGCGGTGGAGAAGCAACCTAATATTGTATTTATATTGGCGGATGACATGGGGTATGGCGACGTAAAATTTTTCAATAATGCAGGCAAAACCGAAACGCCCAATATTGATATGTTTGCAAATGAAGGAGTTGCATTTACCGAAGCATTTTCGAGTGCCGGTGTAAGTACTCCGAGCAGGTACGGCATTTTGACTGGTCGTTATTGCTTTCGTTCGCCACTAAAATCGGGGGCTATCAATGGGCACGGAAAACCTGTGATAGAAAAAGACCGCCGAACCATTGCATCAGTATTGAAAGATCAGGGTTATACTACAGCAATTATTGGCAAATGGCATTTGGGTGTGGAGTGGCAAAAGAAAGACAACAACTCGCCTTTGGCACCCGAAACACAGTATGCCAAAGTCAGCAATGTGGATTATCAAAAAGCTGTGACTTATGGACCCAACAATTACGGCTTTGATTTTAGCTATATTTTACCAGCTTCGTTGGATATGCCACCTTATTTGTTTTTGAAAAACGGCAAACTTGTGGGTAGTAAGATTGTACAGATTAGCGACGTTTATCCATTGCGAAAAAGCGGTACACAACTCGATTACGATTCGGTTCACAGTGATAATGATGGCGTATATTGGGGACGTGGTGTTTGGTGGCGAGCAGGGGAGATGGCGGCAAACTTTCGTGTAGAGCGTTGCTTACAGGATATTACAAAAGAATCTTTGAGCTTTATTCAAAAACAAGCCAACAAAAAAAATCCATTCTTTCTGTATATGCCTTTAACTTCACCGCATACGCCTTGGGTAGTCGATAAAAAATTCAAAAATAAAGGGCAGTTGGGTGATTATGGAAATTTTATAGCGCAAACCGACAATGTTGTTGGTCAGGTTGTTGCACGGCTCAAAAAACTTGGTATTTACGAAAATACACTGATCATTTTTTCGAGTGATAATGGAGGAGCGTGGACCAAACAAGACATTGATAAATGGCATCATAATTCCAACGAAGGACGTAGAGGTCAAAAAGCGGATGTGTTTGATGGGGGACATCATATTCCGCTGATTGTGAGTTGGAAGAGCATGTTTGATAATATAATTGTTAGTCAGCCCGTAAGTTTAGTGGATGTTTTTTCGACCTTGGCCAATATTACCGATTATCAACTAAAAGCAACAGAAGCAGAAGATAGTTATAGCTTGTTGCCTTTGTTGCAAAAGCAAGGAAATTCGAAGCGGGATGCTGTCATTTTTCATTCTGCATCAGGTATGTTTGGCATCCGTCAGGGCGAATGGAAGCTGATTGAAGGCTTGGGCTCGGGTGGTTTCACAGCACCCAAAATTGAAAAACAACAGCCAAATGGACCAAAATATCA
>CAIWIS010000070.1 GCA_903912795.1 uncultured Bacteroidales bacterium | reverse complement strand
ATGGCGTATGCGTATTGAATTAGCAAAAATTCTGCTTCGCCGTCCCGATATTATTTTGCTTGATGAACCTACCAATCACCTTGACATTGATTCCATTCAATGGCTCGAGGATTTTTTGATAAATTCTGCCAAAGCAGTGGTTGTAATTTCCCACGACCGTGCATTTGTGGATAATATCACCACACGCACCATAGAAGTTACCATGGGCCGTATTTACGATTATAAAGCCAAATACTCGCATTACCTTGAATTACGCAAAGAACGTCGTGATCAACAACAAAAACATTACGACGAACAGCAAAAAATGATTGCTGAAAATATGGAATTTATAGAACGATTTAAAGGCACTTATTCTAAAACACTGCAGGTACAAAGTCGTGTAAAAATGCTCGAAAAGCTTGTTCCTATTGAGATTGACGAAGAAGATACGTCGCGCCTTCGTTTGAAATTTCCACCTTCGCCACGTTCGGGCAATTATCCAGTTACAGCCGATATGGTCGGAAAAACGTATGGAGAAAAACGTATTTTTCAACATGCTAACTTTATGATTGAACGTGGCGAAAAAATTGCGTTTGTTGGTAAAAATGGCGAAGGAAAATCAACGCTGGTAAAAAGCATAATGGCTGAAATTGAACACGAAGGTAAACTTACACTCGGTCACAATGTAAAAATTGGATATTTTGCTCAGAATCAAGCTTCTATGCTCGACGAAAACTTGACTGTTTACCAAACAATCGACGATATTGCTGTAGGTGATATCCGAACCAAAATTAAAGATTTGTTAGGTGCATTTATGTTTGGAGGTGACGAATCGTTTAAAAAAGTGAAAGTGCTTTCAGGGGGAGAACGTACACGGTTGGCATTACTGAAATTATTGCTCGAACCAGTTAATTTATTGATACTTGATGAGCCTACCAACCATTTGGATATGCGAACTAAGGATATTTTAAAACAGGCACTTGTTGACTACGATGGCACATTAATAGTTGTATCGCACGACCGTGACTTTTTGGACGGATTAGTTACCAAAGTATTTGAGTTTGGAAACCAACGAGTTACGGAACACTTTGAAGATATTTATGGCTTTTTGGCGAAAAAGAAAATGGAGAATCTCAAAGAAATTGAGCGAAAGTAATAACGGAAATGTTTATACCGAATAATTCGAAAACTTATCCATAACATGTTGGTAATAAGTTTTCGATACAGGTATGTCCGGTGTATTTACCGCATCCATTTCCAAAAAAATGCCATCCTTGGTTTTTCGAAGCACTTTTACTTTGTCCAAATTTACAATATAAGACCTATGGCAGCGTACAAGTGGAGTTTCCTTAGTTAAGTTTTCGTCCATCCACTTCAATGAATTTCGAATTAAATAATGAGATAATTTCGATTTATTCATATAATGTATGGTGGCATAATTTTCTGACGAATCAACGTATAAAAGATGCTCTAAATCAAGCGAAATTTTAAATTCACCTTTCTCATCATGAAATGCAATCAGATGTCGCTTTGGACCTTCTTTTTCAGGCTCTTCTTTCGAAATTTGTTCCAATAATTTATTTTTTTCGCGCCATGAGAAATACAACCAAAGCATAGAATAAGGCAATAATAATACCCAAGCAGTATTTTTTGACGATTGAACAAATATTTCTAGGATTTCACGTTCGGCTCCAATACGAGGAAAGTAACGCGAGAAGATGGTATAAAAAAGTGACATAAATGCTACTTCGGCAAATACATGCATTGCAAATTGCCAAATAAGCAGTTCGCGATTACGAGTGTATCTAAGCATTATTATTCTGCTTACTACCACTACCAACATACCTGTAAGTATGATAAGACTCGAAAAAAAGAAGTATTTAAATTCAGAAATATTGGGATACCAACCACGAGAGTTAAATGGCTGAAAAATATTAATAAAAAGTAATGCAAATGTAGCAGTGAGTAATATCAATCTAATGACATTACCTTTTTCATACATATATGCTGGAATTTTTGACTGCATTTATACTGCGGTTGATTTAGTTATGCAAAAGTATATTATTCGAACCAATTGACCAACTAATTCAACTATTTTATACTTCGAAAGATTTTAGTAAATTTGCATTTAAAATTTGTTATATACAATTGATAATTATGGATTTATTTTTGATAATTACAGCAGGTTTTTTACTTATAGTGGGGTTATTAGGTGCCATATTACCTATTCTTCCTGGTATTCCTTTAAGCTATGGTGGTATTTTGTTACTCCACTTCACCGAAAAATATCAATTCCAAACAAACTTTTTAATACTTTGGGCAATTATTGTTGTCATTATACAAATACTCGATTATTATATTCCAATTTGGGGAACTAAAAAATTTGGAGGATCTAAGTCGGGCATTCGTGGGAGTATAATTGGGTTGCTATTTGGTGTTTTTTTAGGTCCATTCGGTATAATCTTCGGACCTTTTATTGGAGCGCTTATAGGTGAACTCATTGCACAAAAACCAACACAAGAAGCATTGAAAGCTGCTTTTGGAGCTTTTTTAGGATTCATAGTAGGTACTGTAAGTAAACTTGTGGTAGCTGGAATGCTAATTTATTATTACATCATTACCATTATTTGACAGTTTACTTTGTGGCATAATGATTGAAATAATACTGTGTCTCAATTTTTTTTAGAGACTTAATTTAATAATATACAACCATTTAATTTATAATTTTAAATTAGGTGGTTTCTATTTATCTGTATTAATTTTGCCAAATTGGCAGATAAAACAACAATTAAAACTAATGAACAACCATTTTGACAATTTTTTCGGTGAAGGTATGATGGAGTCGACAGAAGTATTTCCAATAATTTCGTTTGATGAGCGTTCGCCAGACATAAATATGGCCGATGGTGAAGTTTTAGCTATTTTGCCTTTGCGCAATATGGTAATATTCCCTGGAGTATTATTGCCTGTATCTGTTGCTCGCTCTAAATCATTAAAATTATTACGTACTGCACACGAAAATGGAAAATACATTGGAGTTTGCACGCAAATGGATAAAAAACTCGAAGATCCTACCATTGAGCAATTATACCAAACAGGTACTATAGCTCAAATTGTGCGTATTCTCGAAATGCCCGATAATTCGACCACCGTTATTCTCGAAGGCAAACAACGTTTTCGTATGGGCGAACAAATGACGACCAAACCCTATATAAAAGCGAAAGTACATCCTATAGTAGATATAGCACCTACCGACTTAAAAGACAGTGTATTTCAGGCGCTAATATCATCAATAAAAGATATTACCACTACTATTATTAATAATTCAGGTTTTCTTCCTCCCGAAACAACATTTGCTATCCGAAACATTGATAATCCAATTTTTCT
>CAIWIS010000069.1 GCA_903912795.1 uncultured Bacteroidales bacterium | reverse complement strand
TAATAAAACTACCCGAAACAAAAGGAAAATCATTGGAAGAGATTGAAAAAGAGTTAGTGACCCCTAACCTGCCCCCAACCCCTAAAGGGGAGTAAGAAAAGAGAACCCCTAGCCCCTAATCTACTCTTTATACACAACTATATTAACAAATATTGAGTAGAAAAGGAGGTGATTTAGTTGTATAAAAGTAGTTTTATTATTGTAGATAATATATTGAAATATAGTTGATTATGTTTGTATTATAGCGATTTATTTTGTATCTTTATATCATGATACAGAACGAGATAGATACTTTTTTTACAGATATTTTCAAGGACAAAAGAATAGATAAAAGAGCAAATTTATTCTTATCAAATTTGATAATAAGCGGCTCTGCAATAGTCAATCAGAGTTGTATAACGCACACAGAAAAGATTGGATCATATAGAATGTTGAATAATACAAAATGCAGTGAAAAGCAGCTTAGCGAAGCTCTATTCAATTCCTGCAACAATAATATACAAGGCAAACACCTTTTGTGTATTCAAGACACAACAGATGTGGACTATTTCTCTCATAAAGATAGAGTTAAGAATTTCGATGCCAATCTGGGTCGCCTAACAGATACAACTTTTGGATATCTTTGTCACCCCATGTTGGTGGTTGACGCTGATAAGTATCTACCTATTGGTTTTTGTTCAATTAAATTATGGAATCGTGAATGGGAAAAGCCTGTGAAAGTGCCAAAAGCTTACAAGAAATTGCCCATTGAAGAAAAGGAATCGTTTCGGTGGATTAGCAGTGTAACCGAAAGCAGGAAAAACCTGCCCAAAGACTCGGTGATTACGGTAATAGCAGATAGAGAGTCAGATGTTTATGAGGCGCTTTGTACTATTCCCACTGAGAATACACATTTGCTTATTCGTTCGAGCTCCAATAGGTTAATTTGCGAAAATAATATGTTGCTGTTGGATAAGATGCGAAGTTGCAACATTGAGCATACTTATCAAATTGAAATCAAAGGAAATAAATCGCGTAAGAGCCGTACAGCTGTTATAGATTTACGTTATACTGCAGTTGATATAAAGCGTGGAAGTCAAACGGTTGGGGATTATCCTGATTCTGTAAAAATGAATTGCATCTTTGTAGTTGAGCGACCACAGACAGTTCCTGCGGGAGAAGACCCAATTGAATGGAGGTTGTACACAACACACCCCATTGATACGGTAGAACAAGCCATGCAATGCGTTGAGTGGTATCGTGCAAGGTGGTATATTGAAGAATTGTTCCGAATCCTGAAATCTGATGGTTTAGATATTGAATCATCTCAGCTTGAAACAGGATTAGGATTAAAAAAACTGATGTTGTTTTGTTTGCAAGCTGCCTTGCAGATAATGATTATAAAAATAGCGTATGATCAAAAACGAGAAGACTGTTCTGCCCAGATAGCATTTACAGACAAGCAGATACAGTTTTTTAAAATTCTTCAACCCAAGTTAGAAGGAAAAACAGAGAAACAGAAAAACCCTTTCAGAATAAATACTTTAGCATGGTCAGCATGGCTTGTAGCAAGGTTAGGTAAATGGACAGGATACAATAGTCAAGGACCTCCTGGATATATTACAATAAAAAATGGAATGGATATTTTCTATATCAAATATGATGCTTTCGAACTCGCTTTAGATTCACTAAAAGATGTGTATAAAGAGTAGACCCCCTACTGGGGGCATAAGAGTTCATTTATGAGACTCCTATAGTTAATTCAAATATTAGAGAATATGTCTTAAAGCCCCCGCAGTTTATCCCGATTAATCGGGAGGGGTTTGGTGGCCATATCCAAAACATATCATTAAATATTGACTATTACTTAATAAATAACTGAATGAAGAT
>CAIWIS010000068.1 GCA_903912795.1 uncultured Bacteroidales bacterium | reverse complement strand
TGCTGGTCGTTGTAAATGCCATCGGCCTCGTAGCCAAACAGCGCATTCACCGAATTTCCTTTGCGGTAACGATAGGTTTCGTTGTCGGGGTAGGCAATTTCTTTTAAATCCACAATGGTGTTTTTGGCATACATCATATTAGCGCCAAGATGCACACGCAACGCCCCAAAAGTATCGTTGTATTTTACACTTGCTTCAAATCCGGCATTATTTACAACACCGGCATTGTATTGTGCCAATGCAATGCCAACTAAAGCGGGCGTAATGTTGGATTGACTAACCAGAATGGATTGACGATTTTCGTAGAAATAATCGGCACTTGCACTTATTTTATCGTTTAAAAGTTTCATGTCGAAACCTGCGTTTACCTGTGCCGATTCCTCCCAAGTGGCATCCGGATTACCCAACGTGCCTTCGTACGAACCCTGTGAAGTGCCGTTTGGATTACCAAATCCGTAACCTCCGGTGTTGTAATATGCCTGACGGTGCATAAAACGTGTTCCGCCTGTTCGGTCGTTTCCTGTAAGTCCGAACGACAAATTGGCTTTCAGATAGTTGAGTGTGTTATTTTTGCTGAAAAAATCCTCGTTGCTCACCACCCAACCCAGCGAACCTGCCGGAAAAAAGCCAAAACGTTTGCCACTTGCATAGCTGTTCGAACCCTGATACGAACCGCTGAATTGTGCAAAATAGCGGTTGTCGAAGCTATACACTATGCGCGACGAAGTTCCCAGCCATTTGTAAGGTGGCACATCGCCACTTGCGTACGACGAATATTCGTTAAAAATTACCGATGCATTAATTTTGCTTTTGCCAAAAGTTCTTTCGTAATCGGCAGATGCATTAAAAGTCATATCGCTGTAATAATCGGACATCTGACCACCTGTAGTGCTTACTTTCGTGTCGTTTGCGCCGTACAAAACGTATGTTCCGTCGTCCTGCAATTGCGATACACCAAATACCGTATAGTTGGCTTTGTAATACGCATTGTAATTTTCGAAACCATATTGCAAACGTACACTAAGTCCTTTCACCAACGAACTTAAATCCTTTGTGAGATTTACATTGGCGGTCAACTGGCGGGTGTTTTCAACGCGCAAACCTGAGCGAAGCATACCAATGGGATTTTCGCGGTATTCGGAAGTTCCACCCAGCGAAACATCCGGATTGAGCAACGGATAGGCATTGGCCGGCGTTGTAAAAAGCGAATTGAAAATGTATGTGTTCGAGGCATTTACACTGTACGAACTACCAACCCAAGGCGAACGACGGTCGTCGAAAACCGCACTGATATTGGTGTTGAGAGCAAAACCTTTCCCCAGATTGACATCTAAATTTGTTCGGAAGTTGTAGCGCTCGTTGTAGGTTTGTTTTAGCTTATCCTGTCCGGCTGGCAAATCAAAAATCCCATCCTGACGCATATAACCAACCAGCGCATAATAGC
This sequence comes from uncultured Bacteroidales bacterium, assembly GCA_903912795.1. GTDB lineage: Bacteria > Bacteroidota > Bacteroidia > Bacteroidales > Paludibacteraceae > Paludibacter. The sequence goes on along the minus strand of CAIWIS010000068.1, from coordinate 3,596 downwards.
GTGCTACTGAATTTCCACCGCCTGCTGTAAAATTGAATTGCTTGTAGGAAGCATAATCTTTCAGAAAATCGCTCGGTAATTGTGTAGATGGATATTTGTAAATATCCGTACTATTCTTATAATTATCAGGTGTATAAATCGGATTTGCAGCATCGTTCACGTTGGCTTCGTTGTGAAGGGTAGCATACTCGAACGCACTGAGTTTTTTCGAAACAAATTCAGGCGATTGTACACCAAATTGAGCATCGATATCCATAAAGTTTTTGGTGCTGCTCCCTCTTTTGGTAGTTACCAAAATCACACCATTGGCACCACGCAAACCGTACATAGCCAACTCGGCAGGGTCTTTTAGAATAGTGATATTTTCTATCTCTTTAGGATTGAGTAGGTTAATATTACCATCAATCCCATCTACCAAAATCAGGGGCGTGTTATCGCCGGTAGTGGCTTTGCCGCGCACATAAAAATTATAATTCGAAACGCCGAATTTTTGTCCGCCATTGCGCAGCGAATAGAGCCCCGCAACTGTGCCATTGAGCGCTTGTTCCACCTGACTTACCGAGTTTTTATCAATGGTTTGGGCATCAATTCCGGCTTCCGGTTTGGATGGCGATGATTTTGTCAGACTATCTTTCGCAATAGGAGTGGCACCTACAGGCTTTTTAGCATAAATTGATGTTGAAAAAAGCAGGGCGAATATCAGCAATAATACTGACAGTAAGCTTTTTATATGAATTGTATATCTCATTATGATGTTGTTTTTTAATGATTCAAATTTTCTGTGTTAGCTATTCCCAACCTTTGTTTTGTTCCAGCACTTTACTTTTGTAAATTTCACTATTCGGTATCGGATAACGATGCATGTGTTCCAAAAATATACGCGTTTCGTGCACAAAAGGCTCGTACAAAAATGTACCATTTGTATTTTTGGTAATTTTCATGCCTTGAATCGGGTTTGCACTACCAAAAAGCTGCGTACCTCGTTTCAGACTTAATACATCGTACCAACGTTGTTCTTCGAATGAAAATTCGATGGCTCTTTCGTTCAGAATGCGCTCACGCATAGCATCTTTGTCGCCCGAAATATCAGTGGGAATAGGCACCTGACCTACACGCTGACGAATTTCGGTGGTAGCGGCGCGGGCTGTCATGCCGGCTCCGGGATATGCTCCTTCGGGTCCATAAGCTTCGTTGGCTGCTTCGGCATAATTGAGCAGGACTTCGGCATATCGGAAAAATATGTAGTTCAGATACGCACTTGTACTTTTGTAACGCTGATGCGCTTCGGGCCAGAATTTGGCTATGGAATAGCCCATGGGATTAACCAAGGAAGAGCCGTAATCCTGTCCGCCCACGAAAAACTCTGTTTTGCGGCTGTACCAAAACCGGTCGTTGTACAAAACGGTCATTTTCAATCGGGGGTCGCGGTTGGCGTAAGGATTTTGTGGGTCGTAACCCGACAATGAATTCGAAATCGGATAGCCGTTCGATGCTTCGTAAAGATTTACGAAACTTTGCGTTACGGCTGTTCCCATCCATCCCATATAACCCTGTGGTACTATAAAACGCACCCAGAAATTAGAATTATCAATATGTCCCTGTTCAAAATTCATTTTAGGACGCGGGCGATTCATGATGATTTCAGTTCCTAAATTCGGACGGAAAAACATGTTGACATAATCCACATCGAGCGAATATTGATTCATTTTAATCACATCCCAGGCTGCCGAGGCGGCTGCTTCCCATTTTTTCACATCGTTGGTCGGGTTATTCAGCGGACGGGCCGCATACAATAAAACCCTCGATTTCAGTGCCAATGCAACTCCTTTGGTGGCTCTACCTGTTTCGGCTTCGGCATTTACTAAATCTAATTTTGCTGCTGCAAAGTCGCAATCCTCCACAATGAATTTTACACAATCGTCGTACGAACTGCGAGCTATATCCAATTCATCTTTTCCGAGTTGAACCGATTTATCAAAAATGGGTACTCCTCCCCAACGTTTTATTAATTCAAAATAAAAAAATGCACGCAGAAAATGCGTTTCACCCAGCGAGCGATTGTAGATTTCGGGGGTCGGAAAGTTTTTTACTTTGTCAATATTTTCCATAGCCATATTTGCCTGACGAATGCCTTTGTATAGGTTTGTCCACATTTCTGACAGTTCCCGGTTGGCATTGGCCTGAGGTGTGCCAGCCGGCAATGTAGCTCCCGACCAGGCACCATTATTAAATACCGGCGAACAAACGTTTACACCAAGTCCTTCAGCTTCGTCGGACAATTCGCATAACATACTATTCCACATTCGGCCTAAATGTCCGGGCATGTAGAGGTAGGTATAATCTAAATATTGACGATATTGCTGATAATCGCTGAATACTTTTTCGAAATCAAGTTCCTGCTCCGGCGCCTGATTCAAATCCGACTCTTCGAATATCTCGGTACAAGACACTGACAATAAAAGAATTGCCAATAGAAATATCCGGTTTGTTAATTTATATGCTTTCATTTTTATCTTACAAATTGATATTAATACCCATGTTAAAAATTCGTTGCTGCGGATATACCTCGCCACTTGCTTCCACCGTTTCGGGGTCGAAACCATCGATATACGACCATGTAAACACATTATTTCCACTTAACGAAATAGATGCATCGCTCACATTCAGCTGTTTGCAAAGTTTCGCAGGCAATGCATACGTAATTTGAATATTGCGCAAACGTAAGTAATCGCCTTTTTTCAAATGAAAACTGTTGAGGTTTTTATTGCTGTGTTGCGCATTCAGGTGAAGCGATGGATAAGCGGCATTCAGATATTCGGGTGTCCAGTAATTCTGATGAATAGCTGTCACTTGTCCGCCACCGGCAGCACCACCAAACTCAAAGCCTGCATTCGAAGTAAAAAATACCGACGAGTTAGCAGCTCCCTGCAACATGGCACTCAGCGTTATGCCTTTCCAGGAAATTTCTGGCGAAACAGAGTAAAAAATCTCCGGTAATCGCGAGAATCCGATAGGCGTTTTGTCGCGTTCATCAATTTGGTCGTCACCATTTACATCGCGGTATTTTAGGTCGCCGGGAATTATTGGGCCACCTAAGGTTGCCTGATTGGGTGAATTATCAATATCGTCCTGCGAAGTAAAAAAGCCCAACACTTCGTAGCCTCTGAATTGATTAATGCGATAACCTTCGTACTTCTGATAATCCGGTGTTCCGGCTGGGTCGTCGTAATTTTTAATCACATTGCGAGCAAAACTATAATTTGTTTTCAGAGCGTAACCTATCTCGCCAATTTTGTTGCGGTGCGCCACTTCAATTTCGTAGCCCCAGTTATTCACTTCGCCAATATTGTATTGTGGCGACGAAATACCGGTGGTATTGAGCAACGAACGTGCCTGCATCAAAATATCGGTTCGGTCTTCGTTGAAAAAATCGAGCGTTACATCCAGCAAATTATTTTTGAAGAACCGAATATCAGCACCTATGTTGCGTTTGGTAGCTGTTTCCCATGTCAGTAAGAGGTTTTCGCTGCGCGATTCATAAATTCCTCCTAGGCTGGTTGGGTTGGTTGTGCCAAATCCAAAAAACTGCAAATTCG
>CAIWIS010000067.1 GCA_903912795.1 uncultured Bacteroidales bacterium | reverse complement strand
TGAACGAAGGTGACGCCGATTTATCGGCTATGGTACAGTTCGGCAAATGGCTCAACGAGGCCATTGCAAGCACCGAAGCCGAACCAACCGCCATGGTAATATCTACCGTCGACGAAAACCTGCAACCGCACTCGCGCGTGGTTTTACTGAAAGAGTTTGACGAACATGGATTGGTGTTTTTTACGAATTACGAAAGCAACAAAGGGCAACAATTGGCCAAAAACAATCGGGTGGCTGTGCTATTTTTGTGGGAAACATTGGAGCGGCAAGTGCGTATTACGGGAAAAGCTTTCAAAGTGAATGCTGAAGTGTCGGTGGATTATTTCAATTCCCGACCGCTCGACAGCCGTATTGGCGCTTATGCTTCGCCCCAAAGCAGGGTTATTGCCAGTAAGGAATTTCTGGAAAAACGGTTCGAAGCTATTAAACTACAATATGGCGAAAACGTGCCCAAACCGGAACTGTGGGGCGGATATTGCATACAACCTGACACTATTGAGTTTTGGCAAGGCCGCCCGAATCGACTGCACGATAGGTTGTTTTACAAAAAAACAAATAATGGGAATTGGGAAATAGTGCGTTTAGCGCCTTAAAACATAAAGCATAAAAAAAAGCTGTTTCTAAATTAGAAACAGCTTTTTTTAAAGTTGCGGAGGCCCGACTCGAACGAACGACCTTTGGGTTATGAGCCCAACGAGCTACCACTGCTCCACTCCGCGATATTTTGTGACTGCAAAAGTAGTGTTTTTATTTGAATTGACAAACGATTATTGCACTTTTTACAATTTTCTTTTTTCTTAAAACACAAACAATTGATTTAGTGACCATTGTACTAAAAGTAAAAAAGCAACTTTAGCAATTATTCCTAATTAAATAAGCTTTCAATTTAAAATAGTCCTATGCTTTTACTGTTTTTCGTGTATTTAGTAGCAACCAAACACCCCAGGCCATAAACGGAATACTTAGAATTTGACCCATATTGAGTAACATTCCCGATTCAAAAGCTTCTTGATCTAACTTGATAAACTCCAGAAGAAAGCGAGCACCAAACATACCAACTAAAAAAACTCCAGTGATTAAACCCGGGATTTTGTTGGCATCTTTTTTCCAATAAAGCCACGATGTAAGAACGAAAACCGATATATAAGCCAACATTTCGTATAGCTGCGTTGGGTGATGAGCAGCTCCATCCCACTGACTATCAACTGGGAAATTAAATCCCCAAGGTAAGGTAGTTGCAGTTCCATAAATTTCGGAGTTCATCAAATTGCCAAAACGAATAGATGCAGCACAAAGCGTAACTCCAACCAACAACCTATCCAACACCCAAATATATCCTTTTTTGGATACTTTTTTATTAAACAAAAATATAGCAACTGCAATGCCAATAGCTCCACCATGACTTGCTAAGCCACCTTGCCAAATATAAAGTATTTCGATAGGATTAGCCGAATAATGATCCCAACCATAAAAGAGACAGTGCCCCAGTCGTGCTCCAACAATTGTTCCTATTACGGTATACATAAACAATTTATCCAACCATGCTTCGGGCAATTTTTCATTTTTAAAAATCCGCTGAGTAATCATTAGCGTTATCCAAATACCCAATGCCCATGTTAATCCATACCAACGTACATGCAAAGGCCCCAAGCTAAATAGCTCAGGATTAACGTTCCAAGTTATTGCATTTAAATTCATAATCAAAGAAGTTATTAGGGCTTCGCCGTTATTCGCTTCGCGTTATTAGGGCTTTGCCGTTATTAATTTTTTCATCATCAAATCACCACATCATCACATCAATTCGCTCCGTGGCAGTTTTTATATTTTTTACCGCTACCACAAGGGCAGGGATCATTGCGACCAGCTTTTTTCTCAACAATAATAGGTTGCGATTTTTGCAATTCGCGTGTATCTTGTTTTGTAGGATCTTGTTCTGAACTATTTCGGCTATTCACTTCATCTTTCTGAATTTTCATACGGCTTAAATCCATACGTTGCTCAGGACGAGCTTCGCGCAATTGTTCTGGTTCACGCACTGGAATTTGTCCACGCATAAGTACCGAAAGCACTTTGCGATTCATGGAATCAATCATTTCCTTGAATAAACCATACGATTCAAGTTTATAAATCAATAACGGATCTTTTTGCTCGTAACTTGCATTTTGAACAGATTGGCGCAATTCATCCAATTGGCGTAAGTGCTCTTTCCATTCATCATCGATAACATAGAGCAAAGTAAGTTTTTCGAATGCTTTTACCACTTCTTTAGCTTCGTTTTTATAAGCCGTTTCGAGGTGAGCAGTAACATTATAAACACGTTTACCATCCGTTACCGGAACAAGGATATTTTCGTATTGATGACCACGCCCTTCGTATACTTGCTTAATAACAGGATAGGCTACAGCCGATAGTTTGTCCATTTTACGTTTAAATGTTGCCAATGCTGCATCGTTTACCTGATGAATTAACTCACCTGCACGTGTCGACGAGAAAGTAGCTTCATCGAAAGGAGTTTCCATAGCATAAACTTTCAACAAGTCTTCTTCCAGCGTTTCAAAATCGTTGCTGCTTTTGGCATTTTCGACCAACACTTCAGCTACATCGTAAATCATATTGGTAATATCCACACCAATACGCTCACCCATCAAAGCATGGCGGCGTTTGCTGTAAACCACTTCGCGTTGCGAATTCATAACATCATCGTATTCCAATAAACGTTTACGAATTCCGAAGTTATTTTCTTCCACTTTTTTCTGTGCCCGTTCAATGGATTTCGAAATCATGGAATGTTCAATCATCTCCCCTTCTTCGAAACCAAGTTTATCCATAATGCCCGAAATACGTTCCGAACCAAAAAGACGCATTAAATCATCCTCCAAACAAACGTAGAAAATAGACGAACCCGGATCACCCTGACGACCAGCACGTCCACGTAACTGACGATCGACACGGCGGCTCTCATGACGCTCCGTACCAATAATTGCCAAACCACCTGCTTCTTTTACTTCGGGTGTAAGTTTAATATCGGTACCACGTCCAGCCATATTGGTAGCAATAGTCACCGTACCACTACGACCTGCTTCCGAAACAATGTCCGCTTCGCGTTGGTGCAACTTGGCATTCAGTACATTATGTTTAATTTTTCGACCACTAAGCATACGGCTTAGTAATTCTGAAATTTCGACCGAAGTAGTTCCCACCAATACCGGACGACCAGCTTGTACTAAACGGTCAATTTCTTCGATAACAGCTATATATTTCTCACGTTTTGTTTTGTAAACGCGGTCTTCCATATCGTTACGAGCAATGGGGCGGTTGGTTGGAATTACCACCACATCCAATTTGTAGATATCCCATAACTCGCCAGCTTCCGTTTCGGCAGTACCTGTCATACCCGACAATTTGTGGTACATACGGAAATAATTTTGCAAGGTAATAGTTGCAAAAGTTTGTGTAGCAGCTTCTACAGTTACTTTTTCTTTTGCCTCAATAGCTTGGTGTAATCCATCAGAATACCTACGGCCTTCCATAATACGACCCGTTTGTTCGTCCACAATTTTCACTTTGTTTTCGATCACTACATATTCCACATCTTTTTCGAAAAGCGTATACGCTTTCAATAACTGATTAATGGTATGTACACGTTCGGATTTTATGGCGTAATTCTGATTTAGTTCATCCTTGCGGTTTTGTTTATCTTCGAGCGTAAGCGATTTATCTTTTTCGATTTCTGCAATTTCGCTACCTACATCGGGTAAAACAAAGAATTTTGTATCTTCAGAGTTGTCAGTTATCAAGTCAATACCTTTATCAGTCAACTCGATAGATTTATTTTTTTCGTCGATCACAAAATACAGTGGATCGGTAGCCACATGCATATTACGATTGTTTTCGGCCATGTAAAACTCTTCCGTTTTAAGCAATTGGGCTTTCATACCTTGCTCACTGAGGTATTTAATGAGCGGCTTATTGTTAGGCATACCTTTGTACGAGCGAAAAAGTGCCAATGCACCTTCTTCCTGCTCTTTTTTATCGGCCGATGCCATCAATCTACGTGCATCAGACAAATACTTGGTAGCTAATGTTTTTTGTGTATTTACAAGACGTTCCACTTTGGGGCGAAGCTCTTCGAAAAGCTGATCATCGCCTTTAGGTACCGGACCCGAAATTATAAGCGGTGTACGGGCATCGTCAATCAATACCGAGTCAACCTCATCCACAATAGCATAATTATGTTTGCGTTGCACTAAATCGGCAGCACTATTAGCCATATTATCGCGAAGGTAATCAAAACCAAATTCGTTATTTGTACCAAATGTAATATCGGCCAAATATGCCTGACGGCGCTCGTCGGAGTTAGGGCGATGACGGTCGATACAATCCACACTTAAACCATGAAACATATAAAGCGGTCCCATCCATTCGGAGTCACGTTTGGACAGGTAATCGTTTACAGTAACAAGGTGTACACCATTACGAGTCAACGCATTAAGAAAAACTGAAAGTGTAGCAACCAGTGTTTTTCCTTCACCAGTACCCATTTCGGCAATTTTTCCTTTGTGAAGTACGGTACCACCAAAAAGTTGCACATCGTAATGCACCATTTCCCATATAATAAGGTTACCACCAGCAGTCCACTCGTTTTTGTAATGTGCTTTATCGCCAACTATGGTCACAAAATCATGTTTTGCAGCCAAATCGCGGTCAAAATCGTTAGCAGTAACAATCACTTCGGAGTTTTCGGTCAATCGGCGAGCAGTATCCTTTACTATCGAAAATGCTTCAGGAAGCACTTCATCAAGGGCTTTTTCGAATTTCTCGGTAATTTCCTTTTCAAGTTTATCAATTTCGGTATATATTTTTTCGCGTAGATTAATTTCGGTATCCTCAATGGATGCTTTTAATTCCAAAATCCGAGCACGTTCAGCAGCTACATAATTTTGCACAAACAGTTTTATCTCTTCTGTTTTAGCGCGAAGTTCATCATTGCTCAGGTTTTTGATATTTTCGTAAGCCGCTTTTATACTAGCCACATAAGGTTCAATTTCCTTTAAGTCGCGTTGCGCTTTATTTCCGAATAGTTTTTTTAGAATGTCGTTAAATCCCATGATAT
>CAIWIS010000066.1 GCA_903912795.1 uncultured Bacteroidales bacterium | reverse complement strand
GTAATTTCATTTTTAATGTCTGCGAGATTGAGACCAACGTTATACTTTAATTTTCCTATATTATCAGTCCATCTAACGGAAAGTTCCCAACCACGATTTCGCATACCCACAAAATTGGTATAACCTCTTATTAAACCTGATGTGGCTGGCATTGGTTTTAAATAAACCCCATCAGTGAGTTGCTTGCTAAATAAATCGAGTTCTCCAGTAAGTCTATTATTGAATAATCCAAAATCGAGTCCAATATTATACATTTCAGTCTTTTCCCAGGTAAATGTTTCATCAGCCCATTGAGTTACGGCTGCCCCATTTTGAGTAATCTCATTCAATACTACTGCTTGATTGTTGATATCAACTTTAGTTATGTATGGATAAAAATCACTATTAGGTGCTACGGATCTACCGGCACGACCCCATGAAGCTCTGAGTTTCAAATTGGAGATTTCTTTTATATCTGACAGGAATTTTTCCTGATTTATACGCCAGCCGGCTGACACAGATGGGAAAAAGGCATTCCTATACTTCGGTGCAAAGATAGAAGATTGATCATTTCGGGCATTTAATTCAAACAGATATTTATCATCAAAGGCATAATTTATACGTCCAATTGCTGAGATATTTGCATAAGCATCTTCTTTTCCATTATTTGTAGCCGTGGCAATATCTCCTGCATCTATTTGTTGAAAATCATTATTAAAATAATTGCTCCTTCCTGCTGTCAAATTACCTGTATGCGTGTCGGAATTATCCATTCCGGCAAGAATTGAAAAATAATGTTTTTTTATTCTGTTAGTATAATTCAGCATTACTCTGTATTGATTGGCAAGTGAATAACTATAACTTGATTTGAAACTGTTGGTAGCTGGTGAAATACCACCCGAGATGCCTTTATCGGTATACCATTCATATTGACCTTTAAAAATGGTCCGATCATAGGTATTGGAACGATAAGAATAGATAAAGGAGAGGTCTAACCCTTTTAATGGCGTCAATGAAAAACCTAAATCTATACCTGCATTATTACCCTTATTTTTATCCTGTCCTCCCGATTCGGCTAACGCTAATGCATTCGTTCCATTGTACAGATAACCACTACCGTATTTGTCATTTTGCAAACGAGCATTCGACATAACAGAAGAGTGACCTACTGTTTTGAAAATCTCTAAAGTAGTATATGAAGGTTGAATATTTTCGGTAAAAAGATTACTCAATGCAATATTCAGGGAGAGAATTTTAATGGGTGTAAAGGTGCAGTTAAAACGAATAGACTTCCTGTCATAACTAGTATTGGGTATTAATCCCGTATTCTTTAAATTACCCAACGAAAGCCTCGCAACTAAATTAGAGCTGCCTCCCGAAATTGACAGATCTTCGTTGTGAATATAATTAGGAACCAGAATCTCGTTCAACCAGTTGGTGTTTGGGTACAAATCTGTTGTTCCCATATAACGTTTATACTGTGAAATATATTCGGGTGAGTATAGAGGAAACAATCCGTTGTTTTTTTGTTGAAGGTTGTGTATCCGCATAAAGTCCAATGCACCGACAGTTTCCGGCATTGTTGTAGGCCATTGTGTGCCAACATAACTGTTGAATGTAATCTGCGTTTTCCCTTGAATCCCTTTTTTCAGGTTAATCAGCACAACCCCATTAGCAGCCGAACTGCCATAAATAGCTGTGGCAGCGGCATCTTTAAGTATGGAGATTGATTCAATATCAGCCGGATTCACATTCTCTATGTAAGCGGGTGCTCCGTCTATCAAACAATAGGGTCCATTCTCGGCTGGATTAATGGTATTGATACCTCGTATGTTGATAATCGGAATATCATTTCCGGGGCTACCCACCTGTTTTATCACAGTCACTCCAGCCGTAAGCCCCTGTAACAGTTGAGAAATAGATACAACCGGCCTATCTTCGAGTTCTTTTGCTGAGATGGAAGCTACTGAACCCGTTAAATGCACTTTTTTTTGCTTGCCATACCCCACAACAACTATATCTGTCAAATAATTATTATCTCCAATTAATTTAATAGGACTATTATTTAATTCAGATACTTTTATCGTAATTCTTTCGTATCCGATATGACTTATTATAAGAAATGAACCAGGATCAACTAAAAGTGTGAACTTTCCATTCACATCTGTAATGGTTCCTGTTTTCGTATCACTAATCATTATATTAGCACCAATAATTGGTACTTGATTTTCGTCAACGACAGTGGCTGATATCTGCCTGGTTGTTACAATATTTTTTTTTCGTTCAAAAAGTACAATGAATTTTCTGCTTTTAAATTCATAATCAATGTCCAAATCTGAAAAAAGCAAAGATAGCGTTTTTTCAATGCTGAAATTTTCGCACTTTAACGAAGATATTTTATTCAGTCCTTGTAAATTTTCATTGTAAAAGAAACGAAAATCACTTGTATTTTCAATTCTTCTCAGAATTTCTTTGATTGGTCTATTTGTTATATCAACAGAAATCTGGGCTTGTAACTGTTGGAGGGTTAATATAAAAACAAGCAATAAACCCTTTCTTAAAAGTATTTTTAAAAGAAATTGTTTATTAATTGAGGCCATAATTTACTCTTTTTTAAAGCTTAATTTGTCAGCGCATACAAAATACAAATATACATTTATTTTTGAAAAGCAAAGTAATGTATAACATTGATTGATTACAAATTCAGATAGATGCTTTTACATTCAAATAATTGTAAAACAAAAAATATTCAAGTCTGAGTATCCTTTTGAACACTCAGACTTGAATTTTAAAGCGCAAATTATGAATTTTAAAACGAAAAAAGTTTTTCCGGATATTTATAAATTAATCTATCTCAAGATTATTCTTTTTCAAGTATCGTTATTTGTTTTTTGTTCATTTGGAATAATACGGGCGTTGTAATCGTAATCATTTTCAGAACACTTTCCAAATTATCATTAGGAACTGTTCCCGTGAAATGATAGCTTTTCGATTTCTCATTTGCAAATACAATATTTACATTGTACATCCTTTGTATGCTATTTGCTATTTCCAAAAGTGACTCATCCTCAAACCTTAACTCGTCATTCATCCAACCGGCAAAATTTGTTGCATTTACTACTTTGGTCTTTATCACTTTTTGTTTCAGTTTATCATACTGTATGCGTTCATTTGGCAATAATATATTTTCACCTACAGGAGTAGTTACGCGCACTTTCCCTTGCATAAGAATCGAAGTAACATTATTGTCTTCGGCATAAGCTTTTACACTAAATGCTGTGCCCAATGCCTCTACAGACATATCCTTAGTTTTTACAATAAAAGGTTTTGCAGGATTATGTGCTACATCAAAATAAGCTTCACCCTCGAGCAATAATTCTCGTTGGCTAACATTAAAATCGGCTGAGTAACTAAGCTTCGACTGTGAATTCAACCATACTTTACTTCCGTCGGGTAAGCTTATATTTGCCTTTTGTCCGCGCTCTACAGAAACTATCAAAGGCGATGTAGAAGCTTCATTTTTAGACATATAAAAGTAAACACCCCCGGCTGCAAGTAGTGGTAACAAAAACATAGCCGCCACACGCATCCACTTATTAAACAAACCACGAATATTTTTACCGGTCGTATAACTTCGGTCTGTTGATTTTATTTCATCAGTTATATTCATCAACATACGCATTTGCACATCACTGTCAATTGTTGATGACGACGACATGATTTGTTGTTCAAGCCACAACGATATTTCCCGGTTATTTTTAATCCAGTTGCTTAAACGCCTAACCTCTTCGTCATTTGCACGATGCTGTATATACCGTTCAAATATCTCAATACATTCTTCTTTTTTCATAAATACCTTAATTCTATATCACGTATACAGTTGTAAGCAATTTTTTCACTACTCACTATTCAATATTTTTTATTATTATTAGTTTAGTGAAAGTAAGAGTATCAAAATCATTTCGTAATTTTGTTTAAGCTGACTTTTCATAAAAGCTAAAGCCTTCGAGAGTTGTGTTTCAATGGTACTTTCAGTAATTTGAAGTTGTTTTGCAATTTCCTTGTTCGAGAGTCCTTCCTTTCTGCTCAATATAAAAATCTCCTTTCGTTTAGGAGGCAATTTATCTGTCAGCTTATCAATGTACTCCTCTAACAAGTTTTTTTCAACCTGTTTCTCTGTACTTGTATCATCAGCAGATATATTTACTTTTACATATTCCTGATAAATAAACTGTATGGTTTGATGCTCATATTCATTCAAAAGCATATTTTTGGCAATTGTACAAAGGTACGAAATAAATGATTTTTCGGGATTTATATACTCTTTTGTTTCCCAGACCTTAATAAAAGTACGTTGAACTAATTCTTCAGCCATATAACCATCACCTCTCGAAACCTTCATTATAAAATTGTATAGTTTCGCATTATACCGATGATAAAGAACCTCAAAAGACGACGAAGAGCCACTTTTGAGTAATTCTAATTCTTTTTTTTCGGTGATAGACATTTGTGATTTTCCATTAAGTTGACCTTATTAACCTATGGTTATTGAATAAAAATGCAAATGTAGTAT